>JBGPMT010000013.1:0-19898 GCA_041487135.1 Binataceae bacterium (SeqCode)
CAATCGAGCGCGCCCCTCAGGTCGTAGAACCCGTCTTTCATTCTGGCCTCCCGACCAGGAAGCGGAACCAGATTTCGACCGTCGTACGGACCGGGTCCCGCGATTGCGGCCTGGTCGGATATTAGGCGCGGGATTGGCGGAGATTCAACCGAAGCATTTGCGCATAGCCGCATCCGCGAGGCGCGGCTGGCGGCCGAGCCGGTGCCTCGCGGCCGGATACCCTCGCCAATCGAGATTTCACTGGTCGGCGTGGCAGCGTATGATTGCGGGGATGCGAAGGTTAATCGTCGGGCTGACCGGAGCCAGCGGCATCATCTATGGCGTCAGATTCATCGAGCGCGTCAGGGAGCTTGACGATATCGAGATTCACCTGGTGATGACCGACGCGGCGCGTATCACGCTCTCCCAGGAAGTCGGGATGAGCCAGTCCGAACTCGGCACCAAGGTGGCGGTGGTACACAACCTACGCAACATCGCAGCCTCAATTTCCAGCGGCTCGTTCGTGACCAGCGGCATGGTGGTGGTGCCCTGCTCGATGAACACGCTGGCGGCGATTGCCTATTGTCAGTCGAACAACCTGCTGACGCGCGCCGCCGATGTCTGCCTCAAGGAGCGCCGTCCGCTGGTCCTGCTACCGCGGGAGACCCCGCTGCATCTGGGACATCTGCGCGCGATGGTGGCGGCGGCCGAAATGGGTGCGATCATGCTGCCGCCGGTACCGGCCTTCTATTTCGGCCCGAAATCGATCGACGACCTCATCGACCACACCATCGGCAAGATTTTCGATCAGCTCGGCTTTGGCCACTCGCTGTTCCAGCGTTGGGGGGAGGAAGCCGGCTCTGGCGAGCCGCGCCGCAAGGAGTAGCGAGGCTGCTCCCGGCGGGCCAGGCCCTAAAGACGAGAACCTATGTCGAAGTACCTGGGTGACAGGCTCCCGGCGGAGTTCGTGGCGGCGCTCGATGGCCGCGGTCTGGAGCGCAAATACGGCGAGACCTGCGTCGTATTGACGGCCGATGCCGACGGCGTCCCGCGCCCCTGCATGCTGAGCGCGGGTGAGCTGCTCGCCATAGACGACCGCACGGTACGAGTTGCGCTATGGCCCAACGGGCACACCGGCGCCAACTTGAGACGCGGCGGAAAGGTGGTCATATGCTTTGTCGCGCCCAACCTGGTGCTCTACGTGCGCGGCCGTCCGCGCGAACTGGCGCCTGCACACGACCCTGAAATCGAGCGTTTCGAGGTCGCAGTCGAATCGGTGGATTCAGACGCCCATGAAGGCCTGCCGGTGGCTCACGGGATCGCCTTCACCTCGACGCCCGAGATACGGCGCGCGATGCTCGAGCAGTGGCGCAAGGTGCTCGACGCGCTGCGTGGAGCATAAACGGAAGCGACACCCGCCGGGCAGCGCCGCCGTCAAAGTAGTATCATTAAGATACATCTGCGATGCATTTTCTAAGCCCTACGTTCATCACCAATCTGCTAGTGAACTGGGGCTACCTCGGGATCTTCGTCTGCGTCTTCATCGGCAATCTCGGCATCCCGGTGCCCGAGGAGACAGTAGTGCTCGCCGCCGGCTTTCTGGCCGGACAGGAGATCCTCGAACTCAAGACGGTCTATCTGGTCGTCGTGCTGAGTGCGATCACGGGTGACGCCTGCGGCTATCTGCTCGGGCGCACCGGGGGACAGCGGCTGCTTGAGAGGCTGGCGGGGCAGTTCGAGTTCGTCCGCACGCGTTACGAGCGCATCCAGACCTTCTTCGAGGTTCATGGCCCCAAGGCGGTTTTCATGGCGCGGTTCATCACCGGAGCGCGCTTTATGGCCGGGCCGATGGCCGGGGCGGCCGGGATGGAATTCTGGCGGTTCTTCGGATGGAACGTGCTCGGCGCGCTGGTATGGTGCGGCCTGATGGTCGGAATCGGGTACCTGGTCGTCGATGAGTTATGGCGCGTAATTAATCTAACGCATCGCGCGGGCCAGATAGCCGGGGTGACGGCTGTAGTGCTGGCGCTGGCGTTTTACCTTTTTTGGCGACGTGAAGAACATAGTTCCGCAACCAAAGCCAAAGCTAACAGCTAATCGTCGAGTGCGGGGGGCTCTGCTCGTGGCCGCGGCGCTCGCGATGGCCGGCTGTCAGCCGCGCCACCGGATCGAGCTTCGTTACCGGCCCGGCACCGGAACCGTGGACTCGTTCGCGCCCCGCCAAATCGCGGTCATACCCGCCGAAGACGCGGCGGCCAACCAACTCTTGGTCGGGACGGTCTTCGACCCGGACAGCAACGTCGAGAGGCTTTTTATCGTCAACCCGCCCGAGATCGTGAGCCGTGTGGTCGCCGGCGAGCTCGATCACGCGGGTCTCAAAGCGACGATCTCCCCCGCGGGCGGCGAGCCGCCCGACGGTATCGATTATGTCGTAAGCTGCAGCCCCGAAGAGCTGAGCGTGGTCAAGCGGGTCGACAAGGAGAAAAGCCCGTTCGAAAATTCGTTCCTGATGGAGGCAAAGGCGCGACTGAAGTGCTCGCTGGCCGATCGTAGCGGTACTGTGCTGCTGAGCGGTGACTTCTCCGGCACGGAGAATGACCCGCCGCTGGGGGCAGCACGGGGCGGGCCGCTTATCAGCGATCCCGCCGAGGCACTCTCGGCCGCCGTCTCAGGCGCGGTCGACGCCTTCGTGAACCATCCCGATTTCCGTCGCGCTCTGCCGGGCCGCAGAACGGCAAGCTTCGACCTTCCGGCGATCGCGTCCGGCGCGACCTCCTCCGCCACGCCGACGCCAGAAGGGAAGCTGCCGAGCGCCGCGGCCACGCCGCATCCCGCGGCCTCGCCCGCTCCGGGCTAACCCGACGATGAGACAATGCGCGTACGATCAAGACGGCGTCCGGCCGTGCTTGCGCGCCTCCTCGGCCTTGCGCAGCTCGATACGCCGAATCTTGCCGCTAACCGTCTTGGGAAGCTCATCTACGAATTCGATTTCGCGCGGATACTTGTAGGGTGCGGTCACCCGCTTGCAGTGGTCCTGGAGTTCGCGGACCATCCGGTCGCTGCACTCGGCGCCGGGCTTGAGCTTGATGAAAGCCTTGACGATCGAGCCGCGCTCGGGATCGGGGCTGGCTACCACCGCAGATTCCATCACCGCCGCATGCTCGAGCAGCGCGCTCTCCACCTCGAAGGGGCCGATCCGGTAGCCCGCCGAAATAATTACGTCATCCGCGCGGCCAACAAACCATAGATAGCCGTCGGCGTCGCGCCAGGCCTGGTCGCCGGTCAGATAATAATCGCCGCGAAAGACGCTCGCGGTCTCCTCGGGGCTCTTCCAATACTCGAGGAACAGCGATGGCGGCCGCTCGGGTGTGACCCGCAGCGCGATTTCGCCAACTTCCTCGGTCCGGGTCTCATTGAGGTCCGGGGCGACCACGCGCACCTCATGGCCCGGGAACGGCCGCCCCATCGAGCCGGGCCGGATGGGCATTCCCGGCAGGTTGGCGACCATGATGATGGTCTCGGTCTGACCGTAGCCGTCGTGGATCGTCAGGCCGGTATGGTGCTTCCAGACCGCGATCGCCTCGGGATTGAGCGGCTCGCCGGCGCTGGTGCAATGGCGCAGCCGCGGGAAGCGATAATTCCCGAGCTCCTCCTTGACCAGCATCCGGAATTCCGTGGGCGGCGCGCAGAAAGTGCCGACCCCATAGCGCGCCAGGAGCTCGAGCTGCTTTTTGGGATCGAAGCGGCCGTTGTACATCAAAATCGGCGCGCCGTTCATCCACGGACCGCACAGGACCCCGTACGCCGCCTTGGCCCAGCCGGTATCCGACGTCGTCCAGTGCAAATCGGCGGGCTTCACGTCGAGCCAGTTCAGCCCGGTGAAGCGATGGCTGTAGGCATAGCCGTGACTATGCAGGACTGCCTTGGGATTCCGAGTGGTGCCCGAGGTGTAGTAACAGATTGCTGGATCGGCCGCCCTGGTGCGCGCTACGGGGAAGTCTTCACTCGCCTGCTGCATCAGCTCCTGCAAACCGAGCCACCCGGTGCGGCTCGAACCCGCCAGGATGTAATTTTTCAGCGAGGGGCATTGCGAGCGCAGGTCCGCGATCATGTCTGCGCTGCCGGGCGCGGCGATGATCGCGCGGGCCTCGGCATGATTGGCGCGATAGACCAGGTCTTTCTCACGCAACATCGCGGTGCAGGGCACCACCAGCGCCCCCAGTTTGAGCGCTCCGATATAGGCAGCCTGCCACATCGTGACGCGCGGCAGCACCAGCAGGACCGGGTCGCCGCGTCGAATCCCCAGGCCGGCGAGCACGTTGGCGACGCGGTTGGAATGGCGCCGGATGTCGGCGAACGTGAGCCGCGCGCGATTGCCGTCCTGATCTTCCCACAGTAGCGCCAGGCGTCGCGGGTCCTTGGCGAACTCGTCGATGGTGGCGCCAAAGTTGAAATATTCCGGCGTCTCCCACCGAAAGCTTCGGTAGAGCGACTCGTAATCCCCGTTTGGCTCCATCTGTCTCGACCCGCTATGGCTCGACCGCTGCGCTGGTCGCTCAACCGCTGCGGCCGGCGCCGTGAGCCGCCCTGCGTTCCGCCGTCGGCGGCTGCGAGTGCCGGGCGGCCGCCTTGATGTACTTGACGCTCACCGGCGAGAGATCGTCGCGTTCGATACGCGCGTCGATGATCGCGAAGCTGCGGCAGGCGTGAGCCTCGGTGAGCGCCGCCTTCAACTCCGCCGCATTGCTCACCTGGAAACCCTTGCCGCCCCAGTCCTCGGCAAGCCTGGCGTAGGGCCAGGCCGGAATCTCCAGCAGATCTTGACGCTCGGCGATGGGCCTGAAGATTCCCCATCCGCCATTGTTGACCACGACCACGATCGGGTTCAGCCCCAGCGCAGGGGCGTGCGAGATTTCCGGCCCGGTCATCTGGAACGCGCCGTCGCCGCACATCACCAGCGGCCTCAATCCCATGCCGATCTGCACCCCCATCGCGGCCGGCACGCCAAAACCCATCGACGCGTAAAAGCCCTGCGCGAAATAGCCGGAAGTTTGCGGCACCCGCAGATCGAGGCCGCCGAAAAGCATGTCCCCGGACTCTGCGATCACGACGTAGCGGCGGTTGGCGTCGAGGAACTCGTTCACCGTACGCAGCAGCTCGCTCACCCGCAAGGACGCGCGGCGCCCGTTGGGGCCCGCCGCGGGCGGCAGATTGTCGGCATAATGGACGGCCTCACGATGGGTCCGCAACTCCTGGCGTAGCAGCGCGCGCACGAAATCGCGCACGCCGACGTCGGTATAGGTGTGATACTTTATGTCGACCCGCCGGTCGACCGCCCAGATGGTCTTGTCCTGGATGATCGAGGGCGGGCGATTGCCGAAGTTCATGTCGGTCTTCAGGCAGCCGAGGTTAAGCACGAAATCGGCCTGGTCCATCCGCGCCACGATCGGCGGCGGGCTGAGCGGCCCGATGTGCACCCCCATGTAGAGCGGATGATGCATCGGGAAGGCGCCCTTGCCGAGCACCGTCGCCAGCACCGGCGCGCCCATCCGCTCGGCGAGCTGAATCAGGTCGTGCGCGGCCTTGTAGCGATGAATCTCGATGCCGGCGATCACGACCGGCCGCTTGCTCGCGTTGAACATCGCGGCGCTCTCGCGCGCCGCCTCCTCGAGCTTGCGCGAGTTCGACTCGTGAAACGCCAGCCGTCCGTCCCATTCGATGAGCTCCTCGGGCACCTCGATTTCCCGATCGACCATATCGCGATGGATTTCGACGTAGCCGGGGCGCTGCTCGGCCCATACCGCGCGCACCACCTCGTGCAGGCCGCGGGCCGCGGTATGCGGATCGGTCAGCACCCGCGAGGCGCAGGTCACCTCGTCATAGATCCGATGCTGCGACTCGATTTCGCGGGCCTGGTGATGAATCAGGGTGCCGAGTTTGCGTTCTTCGTCGCCGGGACCGCCCGAGAACACCAGTATCGGTACGCGCTCGGAGAACGACCCCGCCACCGGGTTCACCATGTTATGGCCGCCGGCGCCGTAGGTCACGCAGACCACGCCGATCCGGCCGCTGGCGCGCGCGTAACCGTCGGCCGCGAAGCCGACCCCCGGCTCGTGCGAGAGCGTAACGACCTCGAAGATGCGCCGCTTGCCGAGCGCGAAGAACAGTTTGAGGGCGAGATCGCCCGGGATGCCAAAGACGTGAGTGGTGCCGATCTTGCGAAGATAGGCGACCAGGAAGTCACCCAGCGTCATATGCCTTTTCAACGGAGGCTCACCTCTGCAATCTCTGCCATTGTAGCAGACGGCGGACTTGACGGGGGCCCGGCGCCGGCCGGGTCGTCACGCATTTGGCTTTCCGGAAAGCTTGGGTATAACATCTTATAGGCCTATGCTCCGTCAGTTTCTCAGGATGCAGATGATGAACCCGCTCAAGCTGCGCGGGTTCATCTTGTTCCTGCCGCACTTCATCCGGTTGTTCTATCGCCTGATGAGCGACGGCCGCGTGCCGATGATCGCGAAGCTGGTGCCGGTATTCGGATTGCTGTTGATGTTCACGCCGCCCGCGCTGGAGCTCGATTTCATCCCGTTTATCGGCGAGCTGGACTGGCTGCTGGTCGGCTACATCACGCTCAAAATCTTCCTGTGGCTCTGCCCGCCTGAGGTGGTGCGTGAACACGTCGGCCGCATCGCGCATGGCGCCTGATCACGTGGCTCAATGATGCGCCCGCGGATCATTGTGGCTGGCCTGGCGGCGATCTTAGTCGTCGCGCTCATCGTTCTGAGCCTGCTCGATAATTTCTTCGTCAACCTGCTCTGGTTCCGCGAGCTCGGCTACCGCAGCGTCTATGTCACGATGGTCGTGGCACAGTTCGCGATCTTCGGGATCGCGTGGCTGGTCGTGTTCATTCCGATCTGCATAAGCGCCCTGGTCGCGGTCCACTTCAGTCACGAGCGCGAGCGGCTGCGCGTCGTGCGCCGGCCGGACGACATGGTGGAAGTCAACCTGCCCGAGCTGATCCGCGCGATGGGCGAGCGGGTGCCCTGGCGCCTGATCGCGGCGGGCGCCTCGGCGCTGCTGGCGATCTTCGTCGCGCAAGGCGAGTCCGTCTCCTGGGACCTCTATCTCAAGGCCTACCACGCGGTCCCGTTCGGGCGCGTCGAGCCGGCCTTCGGCCATGACGTGGGGTTTTACATCTTCGCGCTGCCGCTCCTGGAAGATTGGCGCGACCTGCTGCTGCTGATCCTGATTCTGGCCACGGCGCTGAGCGCGGGGATCTACTGGGTCCGCGGCGGGCTGGATTTTCGCGAGTCGCCGCCGCGCATTTCGGATGCCGCCGCGGGCCATCTCTCGGTCCTGCTCGCGGCTTTTTTCCTCCAGCGCGCTTTCAATTACTGGCTGGCCCGTTTCCAGCTGCTGCTCCATGGCAACGGCGTGGTGTTCGGCCTGCGTTACGTCGATCATCTGTTGTGGAAGCCGGGGCTGTGGCTGCTGGTGGCGCTGTCGATCGTCGCGGTCGCCATCTGCCTCGCCAACCTGCGCAAGCCGGCGCTCAGGCTGCCGGTGATCGCGGCGATCGTGGTGTTCGGCCCCTCGATCGCACTCAGCCTGGCGCAGCCGGCGATCGAAAGTCTGTGGGTCAAGCCCGACGAACTGCGGATCGAGACGCCCTACCTCGAACGGAATATCGCGATGACCCGGCAGGCCTACCGGCTTGACGGCTTCGACGTGAAGCCGTTCCTCGGTTCCGGCAAGCTGACGCTCGAGTCGATGAACAACGACGCCGCGACGATCAAGAATATCCGGCTCTGGGATCCACGCCCGCTGATCGCGACTTTTCGCCAACTGCAGGAGATTCGGCTCTACTACAACTTCCGCGATGTCGACATCGATCGCTACTGGATCGACGACGCTTACACGCAGGTGATGCTGGCGGCGCGCGAGCTGAATGCCGATCTGCTGCCGGCCAACGCCCAGACCTGGGTCAACCGCCATCTGAAATTCACCCACGGCGTCGGGTTGGTGATGAGCCCGGTCAATCGCAAGGACTCCGAGGGGCTGCCGCTTTTCTACATTAACGACATTCCGCCGGTCTCCAGCGCCGGCTTCAAGATCACCCGTCCGCAAATCTACTTCGGCGAGGAGAACAGCGGCTACGCGGTGGTCGACGCCGCCACACCCGAGTTCGACTACCCGCGCGGCGCCGGCAACGTCTTCGGTTATTATCGCGGCGGCAGCGGAATTCCGGTCGCGGGGCTCTGGCGCAGGCTGCTTTTCAGCTACTTCTTCCGCGACATCAACCTGCTCGTCACCGAGAACATCCTCAAACAGACCCGGCTCGTGATCCGGCGCAATATCAGCGACCGGCTTACCACTCTCGCGCCGTTCCTCAACCAGGACCGCGACCCCTACATGGTGGTCCATGACGGCGGTCTGGTATGGATTCTCGATACCTACACCGCCAGCGATCACTACCCCTACTCGCAGCGCAACGGCGACCAGATCAATTACATCCGCAACTCCGTGAAGGTGGTGATCGATGCCTATACCGGGAAGACGGACTTTTATGTCGCCGATCCCGATGATCCCATCATCGAGACTTGGGCGCGGATTTTTCCCGGCATGTTCAAGCCGCTCGCCGAGATGCCTGCGGATCTGCGCGCGCACATCCGCTACCCGGAAGATTTTTTCCTGATCCAGTCAGATATCTATCGCACCTACCACATGACCGACCCCGAGGTCTTCTACAACCGCGAGGACCAGTGGGAGTTCCCGCGCGAGAACTATGCCGACGAAACCGCGCAGATGCAGCCGTACTACGTGATCATGCGGCTCCCGGGCGAGCGCAAGGCCGAGTACATGCTGATGCTTCCGATGGTGCCGCGCGGGCGCGACAATATGATCGCGTGGCTCGCGGCACGCTGCGACGGCGCCGACTACGGCCATCTCTTCGAGTACGCCTTCTCCAAGGAGAAGTTGTTCTACGGCCCCTATCAGATCCAGGCCCGCATCAACCAGAACCCCGACATCTCGCGCCAGTATTCGCTGTGGAACCAGATGGGATCGAAGGTGATCCTCGGCAACCTGATCGTAATCCCGATCCAGGAATCGCTGCTCTATGTCGAGCCGCTCTACATCCGCGCCGAAAACGGCCAGCTCCCCGAACTGCAGCGCGTGATTGCGTCCTACAGCGACCGCATCGTGATGGGTGAGACGCTCGAGCAGGCGCTGCACGCCCTGTTCGAGCAGCCGGGCGCCGCGACGCCCACCGTCGCGCAGGCGGCGCCGCCACCGGCGGTCACCGTTACAGGCGGCGGCCCACCTGCCAATCTGCGGGCCGCTTCCGATCATTACAGCCGCGCCCTGGCCGCATTGAAGGGCGGCAACTGGACCGAGTTTGGGACCGAGATGGAAGCGCTCGGGCGCGAACTGGGTGAACCGCTCGGCCGTCACTAAGGCCGCGACGGGGCCGGTCCGATGGAAACCGGGTCGCGAATCAAGGTCCTGCTGGCCGACGATCACCGGCTGATGCGCGAGGGTCTGCGCGCGCTGCTGGGCGAAGAATGCGAAATCGTGGGCGAGGCCGCGACCGGCGAGGAAACCCTCGCGCTGGCCGCGAAAACCCGGCCGCAGGTGGTCGTGCTGGACCTCCAGATGCCGGGCATAGGCGGGCTTGCGGCGGCGCATCATCTGGCCAAAACTGCCCCCACGACCAAGGTGCTGGTCCTGAGCCAGTACTCCGACGAGGAGTATGTTATCGAAGCGCTCTCGGAGGCTGGGGTGGCCGGCTACCTGGTAAAGACCGACGCCGCGGCCGAGCTTTCAAACGCAGTGCGAACCGTCGCCGCTGGCAAACGCTACCTGAGCCCCGCGGTCGCTCCGATCGTGCTCAGCCGGATGAATCGGCCGCGCGGCTCGGATGAAGGCGCGAAGCTCACCCGGCGCGAGCGCGAGGTCTTGAAGCTCATCGGCGAGGGCGCGGCGGCCAAAGAGATCGCGCGCCGGCTCGGGATTAGCCCCAAGACCGCCGAGGCCCATCGGGAAAACCTGAAAAACAAGCTCAACCTGCGCTCGACCGCCGCGATGGTGCGCTACGCTATCAAGCACAAGCTGATCCGGGACGATTAGCTCGCCACCCTGGCGCTCCGCTTTGGCCGCGATCGGAATCATGCTAGAGATGATCGTAATTCCGAGTTGAAATCCGCGGAGGAAGCCACGATGAAGCGCGCTGGTGTTCATCATCTGGGGCTGGTAACGCTCGACGTCGAGCGGACGATCGATTTTTACACCAACAAGATGGGCTGGAAGATCGCCTGGTGCGATCTGCTGACCCCGCACGAAGGCGGTCTCATCAAGCACGTCTTCTTCGACACCGGCGACGGCAGCTATATCTCCTTCATGTCTCCCCAGAAGATGCCGGGCGTGCCGGCCGAGTTCTCGACCGACATGAACAGCGCGCAGCGCCTGCCGGGCTTTTTCTATCACTTCGCGTTCTGGGTCGATTCGGTCGAGGACCTCCAGAGCAAGCGCGACCAGCTCCTGGAGCGGGGCGTCGAGGTCACCGCGATCGCCGATCATGAGTGGGCCAAATCAATCTACTTCCGCGACCCCAACGGGATGCTGCTCGAGTATTGCGCCACGCTGCGCCAGCTCGGCGACGAGGACCAGGTGATGCGGGACCGATCCGCGACCAACGTCATGTTCGGCGACGATCCTGACAAGGAGCGCTGGTTCAAGATACTTTCGGGCGCGCCCGGAAAATAGCGGCTGTCTCTGGGGAAGCGGGGGGCGCGGCGCAAAGCGCCGCCCGCGTACCGGCAGGGCGTAGGGCGGGTTTATCGGCGATGGCGGAAATCGGGGTTTTCGACGCGATTCATTCGGCGCGCTCGCTCAGACGCTTTCGGCCCGACCCCGTGCCCGACGAATTGATCACGCGCGCCCTCGACGCCGCCGTCCGCGCGCCCTCGGCCAGCAGCGTGCAGAACTGGCTCTTCGTCGTGGTCAAGGACCCGGCGGTCCGTGCGCGCCTGGGCGAGCTCTATCGCGAATCGTCGCGCGTGATACAGGCCGAGTACGCCGAGCGGGCCAAGCCCCAGTATCTGGGCGATCGCCAGTTCGAGCTGCTGAGGAAGTCCTCCGGTTACCTGTTCGAGCATCTCGCCGACGCGCCCGTCCTGATTGTCGCCGCGCTCCGGCTCGGTGCGGTCGGCTCGCGCCACTCACCGCTTTCCGGTGAGCAGGAGCAGGCACGCTACTGGCGCCTGTCGGGCGCCAGCATCTACCCCGCCGTCCAGAACTTCATTCTCGCCTGCCGCGCGCTCGGGCTCGGCACGGTCCTGACCACCATCCATGCCTACTATGAGGAGCCGGTGAAGGCGGCAGTGGGTCTGCCGGCCGATGTTCATACCTACGCCTTGATGCCGGTAGGCTGGCCGCTCGACAAGTTCGGTCCCGTCAAGCGCCGCCCGCTCGGCGAGGTGGTGTTCCGCGACCGCTGGGGAAATTCCTGGGTCGGTTAGAGGGTTGAGGAGTGCTGGGGCGGGGCGGCACGGAATCCAATCGCGCCGCCCGCCGGATGGGATGTGTGGTGAAGCTAACCGAGCTGCTGCTTGAAGAACGAAACGACCTTGCCCCAGGCCTCCTTCGCATGCTGGGGATGATACGACGGACGTTCATCGCACATGAATCCGTGCTCGGCGTCCGCGTAGAGCACCACTTCCGGATCGTTGCCGGCCTTCTTGAGCGCGTCGCGGAACTTGTCGACGTCGGCCAGCGGGATGAAGCTGTCCTTGCCGCCGAAGAACGCCATCACCTTCGCCTTGAGATTGCCGGCGTAGTCGATGGGCGCCTTGCCCCCCGGGCGCGCCGTGGTCATCCCGCCGCCGTAGAATGGCGCGCTCGCCTTGACCTCGCTGTTGCGCGCGGCGGCAAGGAATGCCACCCGGCCGCCCATGCAGAAGCCGGTAGTGCCGATGCTGGGCTTCGCTTCCTTGAGCGTCTTGAGGTAGCTGATCGACGCATTCATGTCGCTCACCACCTGCTCGTCGTCCAGCTTGCCAACCAGGCTTATCGCGCGCGGCAGCTCGCTGTACGGCACCACGTTGTCGGGGAAGCGGAAGTAGAGGTTCGGCGCGATCGCGACGAAGCCCTCGGCCGCGAAACGATCGGTGAGATTCTTGATGTTGCCGTTGAGTCCGAAGGCCTCCATGACAACCACCAGCGCCGGGTAGGGGCCGCCGGATGCGGGCCGCGCGATGTGGCACGGCATCTTTTCGCTCCCGGTTTGAATCGTGATTTCCTGTTTGACGATCTCCATACCTTTTTGCCTCCTGTGCGCCGTCTCCGGAGCCACGCCATGCCGCGGCATCGTCCGGCTGGCGGCGCCTGTGGGTTCAAGCGACGGGCGCGCCGTCCCGCGCCGCCCGGCGGACGGCCAAGGATGACGACCGATCAGATCCTTTTGCACACTGCCCTGCGACTCTCAAGCGCTCCGCGCCGAGGACCTGCCGCGATACCCGCGCGGCTCTTGCGCGCCGGCGCCGGTCAAACCCGATGATACCGCTCTACGACCACGCCGCGCGGCATCGTGTCACCGACGCCAACACGGCCCTGGTGGTGACCAACCTCCTGATCTTCCCGCTCGAGGTCTACTCGCGCCACTTTGTCGGGATTCTCGAACGCCTCGGGATGGTACCGTACTTCGTCCTGCATCCGCTCGCCGACGCGAACCGCGACGGTTTCTTGATTTTCGGGACACTGCTGACCTCGATGTTTCTGCACGTCGGCTACATCCACGTATTGCTGAACATGTATATCCTCATGATCTTCGGCCCGGCGCTGGAAGATTACCTCGGCCATCTTCGCTACCTGCTCTTTTACGGACTCTCCGGAATCTTCGCCGGACTGGTCGCGGCCTACCTCTCGCCCGGCTCCACGACGCCGATCGTCGGGGCCAGCGGCGCGATCGCCGGGGTGCTGGGCGCCCATCTGATCCTGTTTCCTCGCGCGCGGCTCAGAACCATGCTGCCGCTGCTGGTCACCGTTAAATTCTTTGACCTCCCCTCGGTCCTCTACCTGATGCTGTGGTTCGGCCTGCAACTGGTCGAACTGCTGAAGAACGGCGCCCTGGGCTCCGCTGCGGCAGGGGTGGCATGGGCGCCGCATGTGGCCGGCTTCATGTTCGGGGTCATGATGGGTCCGTTGATTGCGCGGGTCTATGCTCCCGAGCGCCTGCGGGTGGGCTAGCTGTGGAAAGACGGCGGCGATTCTGGATGGGCGTGAGCGCGGGCACTTGCCGTATCCGCGGCGGCGCGGATACTTGAAGGTTCTATCACAAGTCGGGTCCGGGAGGTGGTCTGGCGGTGGGGGCGGGAGCACAGGACATTCTAAGGCGCGTTCCGCCGCAGAATCTGGAGGCCGAGCAGTCCGTGCTCGGCGCCATCCTGCTCGACAACGAAGCGGTCAACCAGGCGATCGAGATTCTGAGCGGCGATGACTTCTATCGCGAAACGCACCGCGAAATCTTCCATGCGATGGTTGAGCTGGCTGACCGCAGCCAGCCGGTAGACGCGATCACGCTGACCGACGCGCTGCGCTCCAAGGGCGCGCTCGAAACGATCGGCGGCGCCGCCTACATCGCCGAGCTGGCGGCCTGCGTGCCGACCGCCGCCAATATCGCCCACTACGCACGCATCGTGCGCGAGAAGGCGGTGCTGCGGAGCCTCGCCTCGATCGCGACCGACATCGCGGGCAGCGCCTATGACGCGCCGGCCAACGTCGACGAGTTCCTCGACGAGGCCGAACATCGCATCTTCGAAATCTCCGAGCGGCGCATCCGGCCCTCGTTCCATTCCATGAACGAGCTGACCCGCGACTCGCTCAAGATCATCGAGCGGCTGTACGAAAACCGCGAGATGGTGACCGGCGTGCCGACCGGCTTCCTCGACCTCGATCGCATCACCGCGGGCTTCCAGGCCTCCGACCTGGTCATCATTGCCTCGCGGCCCTCGATGGGCAAAACCGCGCTGGCCTTGAATATCGCCGCGCACGCTGCGCTGGACGCGCAGCCCAAGGTCGGCGTCGCCTTCTTCTCGCTCGAAATGTCGAAGGAACAGCTGGTGCTCCGGATGCTCTGTTCGGAGGCGCGGGTCGACAGCTCGAAGGCCCGCTCGGGCTTTCTGCGGGCCGACGATTTCCCCAAGCTCGCGCAGGCGGCGGCGCGCCTGGCCGAAGCCGGGATCTTCATCGACGACTCCTCCGATATCACGGCGATCACGCTCAAGGCCAAGTGCCGGCGACTAAAGCGCGAGCGCGCCAACAACCTCGGCCTGATCGTCGTTGACTACCTGCAATTGATGCGCGCCGCGCGCCATGGCGAATCGCGCGAGAAGGAGATCGCCGAAATCTCGCGCTCGCTCAAGGCGCTCGCCAAGGAACTGAAGGTCCCGGTGGTCGCGCTCTCGCAGCTCAATCGCCAGGTCGAGACCCGGCCCGACCGCCGCCCGCTGCTCGCCGATCTGCGCGAATCGGGCGCGATCGAGCAGGACGCCGACGTGATCGCGTTCATCTATCGCGACGACATGTACCATCGCGACAGCAAGGAGCCCGGGGTCGCCGAAGTGATCGTCGCCAAGCAGCGCAATGGCCCGACCGATACCGCCCGGCTCACTTACCTAAGCCAGTTCACCCGCTTCGAGAACTACGCCCCCGAAGCCGACTACTTCGAGGGCGCCGAGGGGTAGCGGCTCGCGTCCGGCCGCATTCGGACGGTTCCGGACCGCTCCGCTCGCCGGTAAAATCGCTGGAAACCTTCTTAGCGAGGTGACGAAATGGCGACCGTTCGGAAGCTCGCGCCGCCGGCGATCGATCCCGCCTCGGTAGCCGAGAGAAAGGGCGTTACCCAGTATCCCGAACCGTTCAGGGCGATGGTGGCTGGACGCGCGCGCCGCGTGCTCGGCGAGGCGCTCGGGCTCAAGAATTTCGGCGTGAACCTGAGCCGTCTCGATCCTGGTGCTCACTCCTCGGCGCGTCACTGGCACTCGCTCGAAGACGAGTTCATCTACGTACTCGAAGGCGAAGTGACGCTGATCACCGATGACGGCGAGCAGACGCTAACGCGCGGGATGGCGGCTGGCTTTCCGGCCGGAAAGCCGAACGCTCATCACCTGGTTAATCGCGGCAGCGGGATAGCCACCTATCTCGAAATCGGCGACCGCCGCCCGGGTGATGAAGTCAGCTACCCGGACATCGACCTCGCGCTGCGTTGGGCTCGCAATTTTACGCACAAGGATGGCCGGCCCTACTGAGCAGTCTGTCAGTGCCAGTCTGACTGGCTAATCGTGCGAGGAATTATCGTCCGAGCGATCCGCAGGCGCTGGTCCGCTTTCTGGAGCGGGCTCTGATGCCGAATCGTCGGACGCCGCCGATCGCGGCTCGGGTGCTTCCAACTCTGCGGATTCACCGAGTCCGGGCGCGGCAGGATCGGAAGCCGCCAGGTCTCCGCTCTCCGCGATCCCGGCTACCGTCTGGAGCGCGCGGAACTCCTCGAGGTCGGGAAGGCTCGCGAGATCCTTCAGGCTGAACACTTCGAGGAACTCGGGCGTGGTGGCGTAAACGATCGGACGGCCCGGCGCCTCCTTGCGTCCCGCGATCCGGATGAACCCGCGCTCGAGCAGCGTCTCGAGCACACCCCCGCTATCGACGCCGCGCAGTTGTTCGATTTCCGGGCGCGTGATGGGCTGGCGATAGGCGATGATCGCAACCGTCTCGAGCAGCGGGCGGCTGAGCCGCGGCGGCTTGGCGGCCAGGAGCTTGCGCACGTAGTAGGCATGCTCGCGCGGGGTGCGAAGCTGGTAGCCGCCGGCTACCTCTTCGAGCACGATACCGCGCGAGCCGTTGGCATAGGTCAGCGCCAGGTCGGCCAACGCGTTGCGGATCTCCTCGCGCGGCACGTTCTCGAGCACCGCCTGCAGGCGCGCAATCGGCATCGGCTCGCCGGCCGCGAACAGCAGGCTCTCGAGAATCGCCCTGAGCCGTTCTTCTTCCACTTTCGCCGCCGTCCTATTCGTCGTTGGCCAGGGTGATCGCGATTTCGGCCGGATCGGAATCCAGCTCGCCGCGTTCCAGCCAGATGGGTCCGAAGCGCACCTCCTGAAAGGCCCGCACCCGGCGCTGGCGAATAAGTTCGAGCAGCGCGATAAAGGTTGCGATCACGATCGGGCGCTCGGCCAGGTCCCCGAACAGCGCGCTGAACTCGACTCGGCCGCCCTGCCGGATCGCGTCGAGCACCCGCGGGATACATTGCGCGATCGGGATGTCGCGCAGCTCCAGCTCGCGGGGCTGCCGGTCGGTGAGTTTCTTCAGCACCGCCGCCATCGCCTGCATCAGGTCGAAAACCGAGACCTTGAGCGGCGCCTCGGTCCGCTCCGCTTCGGGAATCGTCTCGCCGGCGGCCGCGAACACATCGCGGCCCAAAAGCGGCCGCTCGCCGAGCTTGGCCCCGGCCTCGCGATAGCGCTGATACTCGAGCAGGCGCTCGACCAGGTCGCGCTTCAGCTCCTCGGCTTCCTCCGCGTCAGCAGCCTCCGGATGGGGCAGCATCGAGAATGACTTGATCAGCAATAGTGTCGACGCCATCACCAGGTATTCGCCCGCGATGTCGAGATTCAGCGCCTCGAGCACTTCGAGATACTCCAGGTATTGCTCGGTGATGATGCTGGCGGTGACGTCGTGCGGGTCGAGTTCGGCGCGCTTGATCAGATGCAGCAGCAGGTCGAGCGGCCCCTCGTAGACCGGCAGCCGGAAGCGCAGCGATGCGCTCACTTCAGGCTTGTCCATCGATACCGTCGGGTCCCCGCTCACAGCAGCATCCGCGCGATGGCGTTGATTACCGGATTGATCACCACGTCGATCGAGTCCGTGTACAGCAACAGCAACAATATCAGAAATCCATACGGCTCAAGACGTGCGAAGACGCGCGCCGCGGGCAGCGGCAACAGGCCCGCAACCACCCGGCCGCCGTCGAGCGGCAGCAGCGGCAGGAGGTTGAAGACCGCCAGCACCACGTTGATTATCACGGAGGCGTGCATCATGTAGGCGAGCGGCAGGGTTATCGGATGGCCGCCCGGGCCCGCCAGCATCGGCATCAGGATCCGCAGCGCGAGGGCGCTTGCGATCGCGAGCGCGAGGTTGGTCAGCGGGCCGGCCGCCGCGACCTCGATCATCCCGGTCCGGCCGTTGCGCAGGCGCGAGAAGTTGACCGGCACCGGCTTCGCATAGCCGAAGACCGGCAGCCGCAAGAACATCAGGAAGGCCGGCATGATGATGGTGCCGAAGGGATCGATGTGCGAAACCGGGTTGAGCGTAAGGCGCCCGGCGCGCGCCGCGGTGTCGTCACCCAGCCAGCGCGCGACCACGCCATGCATGACCTCGTGCGCGATAATCGCGAACACGGTCGGCACCGCCCAGATTGAAACGTCGCGGATGAACTCGGCGGCGGTATTCAAATTTCCTGATCCAGTCCCGGATGAGTCTTGGCGAGCGTGGCGCGCGGATGAAACGTTCGATGGACCTTGCGCAGATGACTCCTCGAGAGATGCGTGTAGATCTGCGTGGTCGCGATGTTGCTATGGCCGAGCATCTCCTGCACCGCCCGCAGATCGGCGCCGCCTTCCACCAGATGGGTCGCGAAGCAATGGCGCAGCGTGTGGGGGCTGAGCCAAGCCAGGCGCGGATCGTTCATCGCCCACTGCTTGAGCGCCTTGAAAAAACCCTGGCGCGTCATCGGCCGCCCAAGCCGCGTAATGAAGACCGCCGGCGACGGCTTTGGGAGCCGCGCCGGCCCTCGCCGACGCCGCGGACCCCCGCCGTTGACCGCGGCCAGCCGCGCGACCCGCTCCGCCTCGAGCGCCTTGCGGTAGGCGCGCAACGCCTTGAGCGTGGCCGAGCCGATCGGCACCATCCGCTCCTTGCTGCCCTTGCCCATCACCGTCACGAGCCGCTGCTCCAGGTCCAGTTGATGAAGCTCCAGCCTGACCAGCTCCGAGACCCGCAGGCCGGAGCCATATGCCAGCTCGACCATCGCGCGGTCGCGAAGCCCGCGGACGGTGCGGCTGTCGATGGCCGCCAGCAGCGTGTCGATATCTCGCCGCGAAAGCGTCCGGGGCAGCGGCCGCGAATAGGGGCGGAGCCTGACCGCGAGGCGCGGGTCGCGCTCCAGGATTCCGCTTTCGCAGAGCTCACGGACCAGTCCGCGCACGCTCGAAAGCGCTCGGCGCTGACTGCTGACCGCGAGCCCGCGCTCGGCCAGGCTTTCGAGGTACGCGGTCATCGCCGCCGCGTCGAGCCCGCCGGGAGCGATCTCGCGGCGCCGGCAGAAATCCTGGAAATCGCGCAGGTCGCGGCCATAGGCCTCCAGCGAGTTGCGGCTCAGCCCCCGTTCGACCGACTGGCGCCTGAGGTGGCGGTCGATCAGATCGTCCCATCCGGCCTGCTTCAACCGCCCGCCCCTTCCGCGTCCTCGGTCAGTTTGGTAAGCAGCGTCTCGCGCAGCTCGCGCATCGCCTTGACCTCGACGATTTTCCGCCCGCCTCGATCGCTCACATTGAAGACGTCGAGGGCCTGGTCAGCGTTGGTCGAAATCCGGGCCAGGTGAATCACCAGCCCCAACTCGAACATCGTATGCGTGATCGTGAACAGCAGCCCCAGCCGATCCTGCGTGAAGACGTCGACCACCGTGAACTGCTCCGAGCTCCGGTTGTCGACGGTAACCTCGGTCGGCACCCGGCGCACGAAGCGGCGGCGCCGGGGCGCTGACTCGCGATGGGCCGTGGCGACCAGCTCCACCACGTCTCGGTCGCCTCGCAGCACCTGCTCCAGTTCGCGCTCGACCTTGAGCCAGCGGTCTTCTTCCAGCGCAACTGCGCCGGCGCCGATGGTATGCGAAACGCGGAAACTGTCGAGCGCCACGCCGTCGGCGCGGGTCGTGATGCGGGCCGAGAGGATGTTCAGGTTGTTGGCCGTCAGCACGCCCGCGATCTTCGAGAACAGTCCCGGCTGATCGGGCGTGGCGACCAGAAATTCGCTGAACTCGCGCTCCAGGAAATGGCGATGGCGGCATACCAGGGCAAATTCCCCGCCCTTCGCGATCGCCCGCATCAGCTCGAAATGCAGCGCGATGTCGCCCTCAGGCACGGTCAGGAAATAGCGGTCCGGCATCAGCTCGAGGAACTGCCCAATCGCCTCGGCCGGCGCGTGATGGCCCTCGAGTTGCTGGCGGACCGCGGCCTTGACCTGAGCCAGGCGGCGCGCCGGGTCGACCGCCTCGCGATCGCCCTGCTCCAGGACCTTGAGCGCGCGCATGTAGAGATCGCCGAGCAGCATGTCGCGCCAGTTGTTGTAGACGTTGGGCGCGACCGCCCGCATGTCCGCGAAGGTCAGCAGGTAGAGCGCCTTGAGCCGTTCGATCGAGCCCGCCAGCCGCGCGAACTCGGCCACGATCTGCTGGTCGTCGACGTCGCCCTTCTGCGCCACCTGCGACATCAGCAGATGGTTGCGGACCAGGAAGACGACCGTGTCGACCTGCTCGTCGCCGAGCCCCAGCCGCCGGCAGACGTCGGCCGTGAGCAACGCGCCGCGCTCATGATGGTCATGGCCGTGACCCTTGCCGATGTCGTGCAGCAGCAGGGCCAGAAAGATGAGCGGCAGACAATCGAGCGCGCGTGCGACCTCGGTCAAGAGCGGCGCGCTCTCCTTGAACTCGCCCGCGCGCAGCCGCTCGAGCTCGCGCACTGCGACCAGCGAATGCCGGTCGACCGTGTAGATGTGGTAGAGGTCGTGCAGCACGCGCGCGTAGAGATTTCCGAACTCCGGGATGATCGCGCCGAGCACGCCTGCGCGATGCATCGCCTCCAGCGTCTCGG
>JBGPMT010000014.1:0-19442 GCA_041487135.1 Binataceae bacterium (SeqCode)
CATGACCTCCCTTCCGGTGCTCTCCGCACGCCGCATCGAGGACCTATAAGGCTAGCCGTGAGGCCGGAACAAGGATAGGGCGTGGAGCGGCCGCAGGATCGCAGATTCAGGCCGGGCCGGCGCCTGTAAAGGGCGGTGCCAGGCCGCCGGATGATTCGGATTCAGTTCAGCGGGTCCGGTAAGTCGGTCTGGTTGCTGTAATCGTTGTCGCTCTTATAATCCGTTGAGTTGGTGAAATTGTCTCCCGAGTAGATGGAGGAAGCGTAATCGGCGGTATTGCCAAAACCCGAGGTGGCGTAATCGGTCGAGTTTGGGCAGGGGCCGCTAGTGTCGAGATTGGTCCTGTAATCCGAGCCCTGTCCGTAGTCTGGAGAGGGCCGAAAATCGTTATCGCTATGATAGTTGCTCATCCCTTGAGACGCGCCGTCCAGTGCATCGGCACTGTTGACGGTCGCCGCGTATTCGCTGATCGTCTGCGCGTTTGACCGCGCTGCGGCGAGCTCGAGCGCCGTTGCCGCCCCAAACAGCATAATCACCAGCGCAACGGCTCCTCTTCTCATGTTATCACCTCTACTCGGCTCATCGTATCTTACGTACTCCTTTTAAAGCCGAATGCAACCCACAGCAACCGCAGGTAGTGGGTCATCACCCACTAAGCAACGGCACTGCTAGCGATTCTTACCTGTTTGACCGGCATTTCAGCAACTCGCCAAAGATTGCGCCGGTTCGGATTTCGATATACCGCCTTATGGCGTATCTCCTATGGATTCGGGATTGCGGATGCTCAACTCGCGAACCTCCGCCACGCGCCGCGGCTTCATCCTGCTGCTTTGTGGGCTGGGCCTCTTTAACCTGGTCGCCTGGCTATGCCTGGCGCGGCTCGCGCTTACTACCGACGCGTCGATTATCGGCCTCGGCGCACTTGCCTATTTCCTGGGCTTGCGGCACGGCTTCGACGCCGACCATATTGCCGCGATCGACAACGTGACGCGCAAGCTGCGCCGCGACGGACGCCGCTCGCTGACGACCGGGCTCTTCTTCGCACTGGGCCACTCGACGATCGTGATGCTGCTGGCGCTGGGACTGGCGCTCGAAAGTTCCTTCCGCCAGGGCGCCGCGCTGATCCGCGCGCTCCATCATACGCTGCTCGGCACCGCGCTCTCGGCCGGCTTTCTCACCGTAATCGGGATCGTCAACCTGGTGGTTTTCGTTCAGCTCTGCCGCACCTTTCGATCGCGTGCGCGCCTGGCGGCCCCTGACAGCCTCGGCAGCGGCCAGATAGAGGCGCTCCTGGAGCGGCGCGGCCTGATCGCACGGCTGTTCGCGTCGGTCTATCGGCGGATCGATTCGGGCCGCAAGATGTTCTTCGTCGGCTTCCTCTTCGGGCTCGGCTTCGACACGGCAACCGAGGTCGCGCTGCTCGCGATCACGGCTGAGGCCGCCGGAGACGGCAGTTTCCCGATCATCGGAGTGATGGTTTTTCCGTTGCTGTTCGCCGCCGGGATGACGCTGGTCGATGCGCTCGACGGCGCGCTGATGATGCGGATTTACGACTGGGCGTCCGCCGATTGGCTCAAGAAGCTGTTCTTCAACATCGTCGTCACCGGCCTGACGGTCGCGATGGCGCTATTCGTCGGCCTCATCGAATGGCTCCAGGCCTTGAGCGCCGGCCTCGAGCTGGATAGTCCGTTGTGGCGCGCGATCAATCGGCTCGATTTCGGCAAGATCGGCCTGTCGATGGCCACCCTGATGTTTGTGCTCTGGCTGGTCGCATGGTTTCAGTATCGCCGTTACTTCAGCCGGGCGCCGGGCCGCGCGTGAGGCGGGCGCGCTTGACAATTTCGCCGCCAATTGCGAGTCAATCGCGCAGCTACTTCGCGATCGGAGAATCCCGATGAACATCGTCTATCGAGCCGAGGTGCTCGGCTCGCTGCTGCGGCCCGCGCAGCTCAAGACCGCGCGGCAGGAATGTGAAGCGGGCCGAATCACGCTCGCCGAATTCAAACGGATCGAAGACCGCTGTGTCGATGCCGCCATCGCGATGCAGGAGAGTACCGGCGTCGAAGTGATCACCGACGGCGAATTGCGCCGCTCGGCTTTCTTCGGCCCGTTCACCGACGCGATCGAGGGACTGACCGGCAGCCAGAAAATCGACTCCCGGCTGGTCGGCCAGGGCGCCAGCGATCGTGAATTCGACAGCCCGATCGTGATCGGCAAGATCCGGCGGCGCCGCTCCATCGCGACCGAGGAGTTCGCCTATGCGCGCGCCCGCGCCCACAAACCGCTCAAGGCGACGCTGCCGAGCCCGCTGATGATGTTTCTTCATTGGTCGCCGGAGGTCTCGAAGTCGGTCTATCGGGATCCGTTCGAGATGTTCGCCGACGCGGCCGCGATCATGCGCGAGGAGGTGCGCGACCTGGCGGCGATCGGATGCACCTATATCCAGATTGACGCGCCCGAAATCGGCATCCTGGTCGATCCCGCGACGCGGCGCACCGCCTTCGAGGCCCAGGGCATCTCGGCCGATCGCGCGCTGACCGAGGGCCTGGACCTGATCAACTCGGTGGTCGCCGGCGTAAGCGGCGTCACCTTCGGGCTCCATCTGTGCCGCGGCAATTACAAGGGCAACTGGTTCTCCAGCGGCGGTTACGAATCGATCGCGCGCAACGTCTTCGAGCGCTCCTCCAATTACGATCTCTACCTGCTCGAGTACGACGACCCGCGCTCGGGTTCCTTCGAGCCGCTGCGCCAGGTCCCGGCCGGCAAAGGGGTCGTGCTGGGGCTGATTTCGAGCAAGACCAACGCCGTCGAGTCGCTCGATTCCGTGCTCGCGCGAATCGACGAGGCGGCGCGCTATTTTCCGCGCGAGCTGATGGCGGTCTCGACCCAGTGCGGCTTTGCCTCGGTGATGGAAGGCAATCCGGTGAGCGAGCAGAGCCAGGAAGCCAAGCTCAGGCTGGTGGCCGAAGTGGCCCGCCGCGCCTGGTCATAGACGACCGGGCCGCGCTTCTGACATCGTCGTAGCGAAGCGATCGATGAAGGCGGGCAAAAGGCTGATTTTTACGGGAATTCTTATCTACCCGCTCGCCATCCTGATGTGTCTGATGCTGGTGCGCGGCGCCAGCACCCCGGTCACCGGAGATATGCGGATGCTGCCGATACTCTACCTGATTGCGACCTTTCCACTGGCCTTTATCGTCGCCGGGATGGTGCTGCTGCATAAGAATCGCTAGTTCGCTTTCGATCGGGAGGAGCGCCGATGGCCACTTTTTACCGCGCTGACGTGCTGGGTTCGCTGCTGCGGCCCGCCCATCTGAAGGAGGCGCGCCAGGCCTGGCAGGCGGGCAAGCTTTCATCGAGCGAGTTCAAGCGGATCGAAGATCGATGCGTCGACGCCGCAATCGCGATGCAGGAGGGCGCGGGGGTCGACGTAATCAGCGACGGCGAGCTGCGCCGCTCGTGGTTCTCGGGGCTTTACACCGACGCGCTCGATGGACTCAGCACGGCCGCGCAGATCAAATCCCGGATCAGCGGCGAGGGCGCGGCCGAGGAGACCAAGACTCTGGACGCGCCGGTCGTCACCGCGAAAATCGGCCGCCGCCGCTCGTGGGCGATCGAAGAGTTCGCTTACGCGCGCGGCAAGGCGCGCATCCCGCTCAAGGTCAGCCTGCCGAGCCCGCTGATGATGTATCTCAACTGGTCGCGCGAGCAGTCCCGCAGCGCCTATCCCGATCCTTTCGAGCTGTTCGCCGACGCCGCCTGCATCCTGCGCGCCGAGATCGTCGAACTCGCGGACCTGGGATGCAACTATATCCAGATCGATACGCCCGAGGTCTGCGTGCTGGTCGACCCGGCCTTCCGCAAGGCCGGCTTCGACGATCATGGAATTTCGAGCGCGCGGGCGCTGACCGACGGGATGGATCTAATCAACTCGGTGGCCGCGCCGATTCCGGGCGTGACCTTCGGGCTCCATTTCTGCCGTGGCAACTACAAGGGCCACTGGTTCGCGCAGGGCGGTTACGAAGCGATCTCCAAGTGCTTCAGGCGCGCCACCAATTACAATCACCTGCTGCTGGAGTACGACGATGCGCGCTCAGGCAGTTTCGAACCGCTACGCGACGTTCCCGACGGCGCGAGCGTGGTGCTCGGCCTAATCTCGACCAAGACCAACACGGTCGAGTCAGCGGACGATATGATCCGCCGAATCGACGAGGCGAGTCGTCATTTTCCGCGCGAACAGCTCGCGATCTCGACCCAATGCGGCTTCGCGTCGGTTGCCGAGGGTAATCCGGTCAGCGAGGAAGTGCAGGAGGCGAAGCTCCGGGTGGTGGCCGAAGTGGCCCGCCGCGCCTGGCCGCGTTAGCGGAGTGCGCGAGCGGGAGGATCGAGGTTCTTATTTCGGCCCTGGAGCAGAGAGCATGGCGCCGGTCGCTAATCAGTCTCCCATCTGGTTTCCGTCTGAAAGCTATATTCGCGGAAGCCATCTCGAACGCCTGATGAACGCTCTTGGCATCGCGGTCGATCCCGCCGATCCCGACCGCGCCTACCAGGAGCTCTACCGCCAGAGCCTCGATGATTCCGAGCGTTTCTGGCGTACCACCTTCGACCTGATTGGCATCGAATGGGAGACGCCATATCGCCGCGTGGTCGATCTTTCGGCGGGACCGCAATGGCCGCGATGGTTCCCCGGCGGCCGGCTGAATCTCACCCATAACGCGGTCTATCGCCATGCTCGGGGTCCGCGGGCGAGTCAGAACGCGATCATCTGGGAAGGCGAGGACGGCCTCTCGGTAAAGCTGAGCTATGCCGAGCTCGCCGACCTGGTGGCGCGCGCCGCCAATGCGCTGCGCGAGCTCGGCGTGCGCAAGGGCGATCGGGTCGGGATCTACCTGCCGATGATTCCCGAAACCGCGATTAGCGCGCTTGCGATCTCACAGATCGGCGCGATCTTCATCCCGATCTTCTCCGGCTACGCTGCCGAGGCCGCCGCGGTCCGGTTGCGCGATGCGGGCGTGAAAGTGCTGATCACGGCGGACGGATTCTACCGGCGCGGGCAGACCGTGCCGCTCGAGAAATTCGCCCGCGAGGCGGCGCGGCTGGCCGGATGCGTCGAGCGAATCGTGGTCGTCCGCCGTCTCGGCGCGCACGACGCCTCTTCGGGCCTCTTCTGGGATCGGCTGATAGGCGAGCAATCCGCGAGCGCGGAGGTCGAGCCGATGGAGGCGATGGACCCGTGCATGCTGATTTACACCTCGGGCACGACCGGCCTGCCCAAGGGCACCGTCCACTATCACGCCGGGTTCCCGCTGAAGGCCGCCCAGGACCTGGCGCATCTGTTCGATCTGCGCGAGGGCGAGGTGCTGTTCTGGTTCACCGACATGGGCTGGATGATGGGGCCATGGCTGATCGTCGGCGCGCTCACGCTGGGCGCGACCGCGGTGCTTTACGAAGGCGCCCCTGACTACCCCGCGCCCGACCGCGTCTGGAGCATCGTCGAACGCCATCGAGTAACCCATGCCGGGCTCTCGCCGACGCTGGTGCGCGGCCTGATGCCGCATGGCGTCGCGCACGTCGCGCGCCACGATCTCTCCTCGCTGCGTATCCTCGGCGCGACCGGTGAGCTCTGGAATCCCGAAGCCTACATGTGGCTGTTCGAGAACGTGGGCCAGCGCCGCCGCCCGATAATCAATTACACGGGCGGCACCGAGATTGGCGGCGGCATCTTAGGCTGCGTGGTCTTCCGCCCGATCCTGTCATGCGCTTTCAACAGCGCGATTCCCGGGATGCGCGCCGCGGTGCTCGACGAGCGCGGCCGGCCGGTGATCGACGAGGTCGGCGAACTCGCCGTGATGAACCCATGGCCGGGGATGACCAACGGTTTCTGGAACGACCCGGAACGCTATCTCGAAACCTACTGGAGCCGCTTCGACGGAGTCTGGGTGCATGGCGATTTCGCCTCCGTCGACCACCATGGTCATTGGATGCTCTATGGCCGCTCCGACGACACGCTCAAGATCGCGGGCAAACGCGTCGGGCCCGCGGAAATCGAAGCGGCGGCCAGCGAAATCAAGTCGATCCGCGAGGTCGCCGCGGTCGGCGTGCCGCATCCCACCAAGGGCGAGGTGCCGGTGGTATTCGCCGTGCTGACCGCCGGTGAGCAGGGCACGGCGGAGCTGGCCGCGCGGGTCGCCGAGCGTATCGTCGCATCGTTGGGCAAGCCGCTGCGCCCCGAGCGGGTCTATTTCGTCGCCGAGCTGCCGAAGACGCGCAACGCCAAGATCATGCGGCGCGTGGTCCGCGCGGTCCATCTCGGCCGCGACCCGGGCGACCTCTCGGCGCTCGAGAACCCCGGCGCGATCGATTCGATCCCGCGCGCTGCCGGCTAGCCACGATTTGAGCGGGGAGAGATCCGATGGAACCTGAAACTGCGACGCGTGCCCGTCCGCCACGGCCGATCCTGATCACGCTCTGCTGCCTGGTCGGCTTCTCGGGCCTGCCCGTGACCGCCTACTTCGTGATCCGGAACTGGGAGGCGATTCTCGCCTTCAACGGATGGTCATTTATCCTGGCGGTGATAATTTTCGGCTCGATCGGGCTAGCCGGCCTCATCGGCTACTGGCAGATGCGCCGCTGGGGACTCTATCTCTACGCCACGATGACCGCGCTCAGCCTGCTCTACGCGACTGCGAGCGGATCATTCAGCCTGGCCGGCTCGCTCAGTTAGATCGTGATTACCGCGATAGGATGCGCTTACTTTACCCGCATGGAGTAGCTATTGCTCGTGGACACAATGATTCACCGACCGCAAGGAGGAGCTAGCCCCTGATGATCACACGGCGTGAGATGATGAAGACCATGGCGGCGGGATCGGCCGCGATAGCCGCGATGCTGAGCTCGGGGATCGCGATGGCCGCGGAGAAATCCGCGCCCAATCCGACCGCCGGCGACAAGGGCGTGGTGGTGACCGAATTGATGCGCCACGCGCTGCCCGAGGCGCCGGGCCGCGAAGTCGTGGTGGTCACGGTCGAGTACGCGCCCGGCGCCTCGTCGACCGCGCATCGCCATCCCGGCTCGACCTTTGCCTACGTGCTCGAGGGCTCGATCGAGAACCAGGTCGATCCCGGCAAGCCGGTGACCTACACCGCGGGCCAGATGTGGTACGAGCTGCCGCGGCACGTCCATCGCGTCTCGCGCAACGCCAGCAGCAGCGAGCCGGCGAAGCTGCTCGCCTTCCTGGTGATGAAGAAGGGGCAGCAACTGGTGCTGCCGGTAAGCTGAGTCTGAGGATCGATCGATCCGATGAGGAACTTACGATGAGCGAAGCGCGGGTGCGATTTCACAAGGCGCTTGCCGGCGGCCGCCCGATCGTCGCGCCATTCGTCTACGACGGCCTGACGGCGCATCTGGCCCGCGCCGCCGGCTTCGAGGCCGCCTACCTGACCGGCTTCGGCACGGCGGCCGCGCGCGGCTACCCGGATCTCGGGTTGCTCACGATGAGCGAGATGGTCGAGAACGTGCGCGTGGTCGCGCGCGCTTCGGGACTGCCGGTGATCTGCGACGCCGACACCGGCTACGGCAACCCGATCAATGTCTGGCGCACCGTGCAGGAATACGAGGAGGCGGGCGCGGCGGCGCTGCATATCGAGGACCAGGTCTGGCCCAAGCGCTGCGGCTTCATGGCGGGCAAGCAGGTGGTCCCGATGGAGACCATGATCCCGAAGGTTCGCGCCGCCTGCGACGCGCGCCGCGACCCTGAGCTGGTCATCATCGCGCGCACCGACGCGCTGACCCCGCTCGGATGGGCCGAGACCGAGCGGCGGGCCCGCGCCTATCGCGCGGCCGGCGCCGATCTGATCTTTGTCGACGGCATCACCACGCTCGAAGATCTGCGCCGCTACTCGGACGCGCTCGGCGATCTGCCGCTGCTCTACAACGGCCACCTGCTGCCGATCCAGCAGGCCAACCAGTACCGCTTCAAGGTGATCATCCATACCGGCACGCTGTTCGCTGCCTACGTCCGGCTGCGCGATGCCTATCTCGAATTGCAGCGCACCGGTATCCTCGCCGGCGCGCCGGGCTTCGAAATCCTGCCCGAAATAACCGCGACCCTGGGCGCGAACGAGATTTTGGATCGCGCCGAGCGCTATAAAGAGTGATTTGACTGCGCGCGGCGAATTATGTTCTGTTTCAGCAGACCAGCGACGGGAGAAATCCGATGGCGATTGCTGAAAACGATCGTGAGTGGTTGGCCGAATTCCTGAAACGGCGGCACGCCGAAAAGCGTTCGCCCGCCACCGCCGAGGAAAAACGGCTGCTCGCCGGATTCTACGGCTATCGCGGCCGCCAGGAGATCGACGCGCTGTGCGGGGTATCAGCCTTCGCGCTGCGCAACTTCGAGCTCGACTATAAATGGAAAGCCTTCCTCTGTGAGCATATCGGCGAAGAGGCCGAGCACGGCGAGCACTATATAAAGGCCGGCGACGGGCTCGCTCCCGAGGAGAACCACTGGCTCGAGTCGCCCGAATGGGAAGGGACCTACGGGCTTTGGCGCCGCTGGATTTTTCCGATCGGCGAGCGCGGCATGCCCGGCTTCATCATGGGCCTGCTGATGCAGGTCGAGGGCTACGGTGGCCTGTGCGCGCCGATTCACCAGGCCTGGGATACGCCCGAGGTCATCGACTGGCGCCTGAACCATCAGCTCGCTGAGGAAGAGGATCACGAAATTTTCATCGTCAAGGCGGTCCGCAATCTGGTGAATCGATGCACGCCCGATGAGCGGCGCGATCTGCTCGCCAAGCTCCGGATGTACGAGCAGGACCTGATGCGCAACGGTTATTTCGGCGACGAGCGGTTCCATCGCGAGCTGCTGATCGGCAAGCTCGGCGCCTCGACCGAGCAGTACGGCGCGCCGCTTCGATGGGCCCGCAACCGGCTGTGGCGCGAATGGTTCGGATGCGAGGCGCCGCCGATTCAATGGCCCGCGTGGTTCGCCAAGGCCGGGATCAACCCCGACGCATAAGCGGGTTGGCCGGCTGCGATCGAGCCGGACGACGCTTTCTCGCCCTGGTTACGCCTGCTGATTCTTACAAGTATGAAAAGGCGGCCGCGCTTCCCCAACGGAAGCGCGGCCGCCGGTAATTGTCTTCCCGAAAGATTAGGCGCTGCTAAGTGCCCTTGCCGGTCATCTTGACCTTCTGCGGGCTGCCGGCCGCATCGTCGTTGATCAGCAGCTTGCCGTGTTTCAGTCCCTTGCTCGCCGGCGTGAAGGTCACGTTGAAGGGACAGCTCGCGCCATCGGCCAGCGTCTGGTTGGCGCAGGCCTGATCCGGCACGAACTGCGGATCGGTCGACGTGATGGCGCCGATCTCGAACGGCACCCCGCTGTTATTCGTCAGCGTCACCGGCTGCGGACTGCTCGGCGTACCGCTCGGCTGATTCCCGAACGGCAGCGGCTTGGGCGCCACCATCAGCACGCCGTGGATACCCTTGCCCTTGAGCGTCACCTTCTGCGGGCTGTTGTGCGCGTTGTCGGTCAGCGTCAGCGTCCCCGGGTTCGGGCCAAAGCCCGTTGGTGTGAAGGTCAACGCGATCGCGCACTTGCTGCCCGGCGCCAGCACGCTGGTGCAGGTGGTCATGCCGCTATCCAGCGCATAATTGGCGGACGGCACGGGATCGATATTCTCGAGTTGCACCTCGAACCCGTTCGGGCCGCCCGGGTTCTTGACCATCACCGTGACTGGTCCGCTCATCTTGCCCGTGCCGCCGAACGGCTCGCTGGGGAACTTCATGAGCTTGGTCGACAGTCCCAGGTTCGCCGGCACCGGCGTCGGAGCGATCGTCGCAGTCGGAGTCGGCGTGGCAGTCACAGTTGGCGTCGCCGTGGCGGTATGGGTCGCCGTTGGGGTCGGCGTCGGCCCCATCGGGTTATTCAATTGCACCGCGTCGACTGCGAAATCGGTGCAGTCGCCCTCGCAAGCCGTGATGCTGAAGACCAGCTTGCTGACATTTGCGGCGGTCGTATCCTTGAGGCCGATATAGAGCGGATCCCCGCTGCCGTTGCTGGTCCTGGGAAAGGAGCCGAGTGAGCTGGCGCCGTTAAAGGCCTCGAGCTTGGCGGTGAACGTGGCTGGACCATCGGCCTGCACAAACGCGCCTCCGCCTGAGACCTTGGCGGCGAAGGTCAGTGACAGAGGGCCGTTGCCGCTGTTGCCGGCGTCCGAGGTCCAGATCAGCTCGTCGCCGGCGACGAATCCCGAACTCGCTCCGCCCCAACTGCATGGCGTCGCCGGGCAGACCACCGAGGTCAGGCTGCCCAACGCGGCCAGATCACAGGTGACGCCCAGACCATTCGCCGAGGTCGCCGGGAAACTGGCGGTGAGCGAAGTCGCGTCGGCGCCGCGCTGGGACCAGTCGATCGAGTCGTTGGCGGACTGCGCGCCGGGGCTCGTGATGAGCGTCAGGGAATCGGCCAGGACGGGAGCCGCGGCGATAAGAATCGCCGCCACCAAACTGAAAATACCGCTACGGTTGAACATCCAGCGCTCCCCCCCCCGCTGCGAATCGAAAAAGGCTGCAAAGCTACGAACAAACTCCCTGCAGCGTGGTTGCGTCGAAGGTGCCGTTATTGGAAAACCAGCCGTTGACGCCCAGCGACGGGTTCTGGCGGAAAAACCATGAGAAGAACGCCAGCTCCTGCATATTGTAGGTGACGGTGTTGGGCATCGTGGCGGTAATATTCGGGGCTACTCCGCTCATCGGATCGCCGTTCTCGAGATTGCTTTGACATCCGCTGACCTGCCCGATATGCCCCCAGGCCGGGGTTGGATTGGTGCCGCTCGGGTCGTCCATCCATTCACCGACCTCGTGGGCCAGGACGGAGGTGTCGGAGACGCCGCCGAAAACCCCGGAGGTGTCGAAGTCGAAGGGCGTAAAGGTCTGCATGGGTGCGTTGATGGCGTCGTGAAAACCCAGTACGCAGCAGGCGCCATTGATATCGGTCGAGCCGAACGCCTGCACGACGTTGGACATCAGCAGCAGCGGAAAATTGGTCGGGAGTCCATTCGACGAAGCGATTGTCTCTGCTGCGGGCACGAACCAGTTGATATCGATCACGGCTAGTGTGCCGCATCCGCCAAACATCGTGGCATCATAGGTCTGGCCCTTGCCCATGGGCACGTTGATGGTAACCGCGGTGGCCGTGGTGACCGGGCTAAGCGTCGTGTGGTAACGGGTGCCGGTGACGCTGACGTTGGTCCAGAAGTTGGCGCGCTGGTAGTCGTCGACGTATTGCCCGCTGCCGATATCGGTGCCGCCCCATGTGAAATCGAAGGGGTTCAGGATCGGCGAACCCTGCAGCAGGGTTCGCGGGACGCCGGCCGGAGCGCAGGCGTGATTTACCGTGGGATCGAACACCCCGCCATCGGGCATGTTCATGATGAGCGGCACGATGACCGCCGGAATGTTCGTTGTCCGGGCGCCGTGGAAGAAGGGGCTGCGGCCGACCATCTGACCGGAGTAGGTGTTGGAGTCGACCGGCGAGACGATCGAGTAGTCCCACAGCGGGATGGTGGTGGAAGCGGCCAACGCGCTCTCGGCCATCTCAGGCGGCACGCCGTGCCACGGGATGACGGTCGTGAAGCCCCGGGGTCGCCAGGTTGGAGAGGGCTGCTGCGGGAATGATTTGAGCGCCGTCACCAGGACCACGATGGCGACGAATAAGGCGGCCAGCGTTACGCGGCTGGAAGATAGTCGACGATAAAACGCGTTGGACAATGCGCACCTCGTAATCTCGTAATCGGCATGTTGGACGATAACTCTGCGCCGATTCACCCCGATTAAGACTATTGGATAGGCGGTGGCCGGTAAAGTAAAAAACAATACAGACAAGCCAAGTTAGATGATGGCTTGGCACTCGGGACCGAAATCGGCGGCGCGGTGCGGCCCCCCCGGCGTCAGTAGATAGCGAGACTCGCGAAGGATACGGCCGATTGGGTCGGCGGCTCCAACGCAATATCGTAATCGAGCAGGCGGGCGCGGCGGCCCCCGAGCAGTTCGAGCTGGGTATAGATCGGGGCCAGCCCGCAGATCCTCCAGCGGTCGCGCTCTTGAGCAATCTCGCCGAAAAAGCTCGCCGGGTCGGCGCGCTCGATATGGCCGATCAGCCGCCGGTCAGCCTCGCGCAGCTCGTTCGCCTTGCCCTGGTCGACGCCGAAATCGTCACCGAACTTGCGCCCGATATGGCCGAAATCGACGCCCGCGATGATCAGCACGCGCCGACGCTCGCCGGCGATCGCGGTGCCGAGCGCTTCGATGAACTCGCCGACGCGGCGCTCCGACGTGGGCCGGGCGCCGCGCGCAACCATCTGATGGAACGAGCTGACCAGGATTGGCACGATCCGGTAGCTGTCGACGCCAAGCGCGTGGGCGAGGAACAGCGCCTGAAATTCGATCGAATGCTCATTGCGATGGAGCAGTTCGTCGGCGAACAGGTCGCCGGCGCGATAGCGACTCTGCAGCCGCTCGACGAACTCGCGATCGGTCCTGACGGAGCCGAGCGGCGTCGCATAGTCCTTGAGCGTCGACGTGAAGAGCTCCGGGCCGGCGCCGTAATGCGAGGTTCCCAGGATGATCACAAGCTCGGGCCGCACGGATGCGGCGGCAAGCTGGGCGTATGCCCGGGCATATGTAGTTCCGCCGCGGCGGGGATCGATATGCGGGGCGATCAGGCCGATCGGGCCGGAAGCCTCCGCATCCGGCCGGATGCTGCCAACCTTCGCATAATATTCGCCCAGCTCGATACGCAATGCTTCCGGGTCATCCCGATAGCAGAGCCCCGCATGCGCCGCGGGACGCTCCGGGCGCGCCGCGAACTCCTCGCGCATCTGGCGGACCCGCTGCTCATACGCCGGCGAGTCCAGGAAATAGCCCCGGTCCAATGCCTTCACCAACTCGGCGACTTGCTCGGACGGCAATATCTCGCCGAATTGACGCGTGAAGGTGGCTTGCAAATCGAGCAGGCTCTTGGTGCCGTCGAACAGGGTGATCAGGTAGTAGGCGCCGATTCCGACCGCGATCGGCTCCGGAGCCGCGCCGCTCGGATCGCGCAGACAGACCATCCGGTCGCCGTTATGCTCGACGGGAAAGGCTTCCAGCGGCCGGATGCGGGGCTTCTCGATCATCGCCGTGTTATTGAACTATTTCAGCCCGCTTTGCGCTAGACTGGCGCCGCCGTTTCGACCGACTCGGCGATTATGAGGTCAATCCCAGGTAAGGAGTGACGATGGAGCTTTTGGACGCGATCTACACCGCGCGCACGATGCGCATGATCAAGCCCGACCCGGTTCCACGCGAGCTGATCAACAAGGTTCTCGACGCCGCCATCCGCGGCGGCAGCGCCTACAACAACCAGCACTGGACGTTTATGGTGGTTACCGACCCCGCGCAGAAAAAGGCGCTGGCCGATATCTATCGCCAGGGCGCCGAGCACGTTCACGCCGGCTATGCGAAGCGCGTCCTGCCGGGGCACGTCACCCCGGCCGGGAACCAGAAGGATCTCGACTCCGCGATGTACCTGGTCGAGCACTACCACGAGGCGCCCGTGATCGTGGTGCCCTGCCTGCAGAACCTGCCGATCAAGGTGCCGTGGCTCACGCCCGAACAGAATACTCTGTTCGTGCTGCGGCTGGCCGGTGCGAGTATCTATCCCGCGATTCAAAACCTCATTCTTGCCGCGCGTTCATTTGGACTTGGTACTGTACTGACTACTCTGCACCTTTGTTATGAAGACCAGGTCAGGCGCGTACTGGGTATTCCGGACGATCAACTGAGTTTCGCGATGATGCCGATAGGGTATCCGGTCGAGGAATTTCGCCGCGTCACGCGCAAACCCGTCTCGAAGGTCGCCTTCCACGATCGATGGGGCCATCCCTGGCGGAGTTGACCGCCGCTCGGCGGCATCCGGCGATACGCGACGGCCGTCCGACGCCCGCCGTCTCGTCATCGCGTGCGTATAGCCGATGGCGCTGAAACGCACTCGCCGAGCATGGGCGGGCGGCCGGGGGCGCGGCTTATCGCGGCCTGCGCGCTATCGCGTCGGCCGCGTCTCCGAGCTTGCGCCCGGCTGCTCGCTCAAGTTCATCCTTCCGATCCGCGGCGTCGACGAGGAGTGCTTCGTGGTTAATTTCGGTGGCACCTTCCACGCCTACGTGAACCGATGCTGTCATGTGCCGATCGCGATGGACTGGATAGATAACCAGTTCTTCACCGCCGACGGCGGCTACCTGCTATGCCAGACGCATAATGCCTGCTACGCGCCACAGAGCGGCGAATGCGTCGCGGGTCCGCCCGGCACGCCCGGGAAATTCCTGGCCCGCGTTGCGCTGGAGGTCAGGGACGGAATTATCTACGCGCTCCCGCCCGCCGCGCCCATCAAGTCCTGACTGGAATTTGCAACTTCCCGATTGGCGCCGGCGCGGGATGGCCCACGCAAGCCGCGAATCCTTACTGATGCGTCAATCGACCAATTTTCGTAGTTAGATAGTAGTTGGCTCATGCTTCGGCTGGGCGCGCTTGCGGGCGGGGCAACGGCGTCGAGCGCAGATAGACCATCAGCGAGCCGGCCAAGAGCGCGATGTTCAGGCCGCTCTCCAGCCACATTCGGGGGCGCGAGGGCGCGCCGACCCCGAAGCATCCGCAATCGAGCGTGAGACCGCGCGCCAGCGCGGAGACCAGCGCCGAGAAAAAGACCATCGCGGTGAGCGCCAGCGCGAGCGCCCCGACCCGTCTGGTCCGCGGCGCGAGCATCAGCAGGCCGCACGCGATCTCGAACGGCGGCAGACCCAGCGCGAGCAGGTTGATGGACACCGCCGGCAGCATCGCGAACGCCGCGATACTGTCGGCAAACTGCAGCGGATCGCGGAGCTTGTCGGCGCCCGCATAGGTAAACAGGACGCCGATCGCGAGACTGATCGCGAGCGCGAGGTAATCCCGGCGCCTATCGTCGCGGCCTGTCATGGCGCGCTCCCGGTCGCCGCCGGCAGCCCCGCCGCCGACCACACCTCCCATCCCCCCGTAAAGATGCTGACGTTGCTGAAGCCCAGAGTCAGCAGCGCGTTGGCGACCAGGTGGCTGTCGTGGCAATCGCCGCCCGAGCAATAGACGACGATCGGCCGGTCGACCGCCGCCTTCAGCGTCGGCGAGAGGCGCCGGTAATCGCGGGCGAAATCCTGGCGGGAGAGATTGAACGCTCCCGGCACATGCCCCTGCTCGAAGAAGAGCGACGGGCGCGCGTCGAGGACCAGCGCCCGCTTGCCGTCGACCGTGGCGCGGAATTCCGGAAGTCCGACCGTCGCCGCCGGCGCGATCTTGAACGGCGGGGCCGCGACCAGGGTCGTAAGCTCGGCGTCGAAACGCTGCTCGGGCGTTCGATAGACGAGCGGGAGCGGCTGCGACGAGTAATGGTTGATCACGAGGCCGGCGGCCAGCGAGGCGATCGCGAGCAGCGCAACGAGGCCCAGGTCGCGCACAACCTGCCGTCGCAGATTATTCCCCTCAGGCGGGCGATCCGGATCGAGCCGGGGCGTCGAGGCTGGCGAGCTCATTCGATCAGACTTGCAAACACTAAGGGATACATCGTCTTCCCTTCGATTAGTTCGTATCCAGCCGAGATCGTCAAGCCGCTCCGGCGGGCGGCCCGTCCCTTATCTCCCATTTTTCCATTCGACCTGATTTAACCCGGATTTCCATTTTCCAAGTGTATGTCAACGCGAGGCAGAACTGGTCCGTTGTGGTGACGTGGAAAACCCTTTGGACTCAAAACCGGGCTCGCACTTTGCGTTTGCAAACCGCCTGGTGTTGGTGGGAGCCTGATTCAGGATTCAAAATGGAAATTCCGGTTAATAGCTTTGCGACGCCCGTTGCCTTTGATTCGGCGCGTCGATAACGTTCAGAAGGATGCCTTCATTGGACTGGCAGGTTGCCGCCGAGATCGCGACTACGGTTTCCACCATCGCCTTTACTGCCAGCGCTATCGTAGTGGTGATGCAGCTCCGTCAGGCGGCGCGCGAACGTTACTTTTCGGTAACCGCTCATCTGTTTGAAATCTGGCAGAGTCCCGGTTTTCAGCACGATCAGCTCTTCCTGCTGCACAAGCTTTCAAGCCAGACCTGGGAGGATTTTTGCGCGCTGGGACGAGGAGAGCATGCCGAGCGCGCAGTCCATCGAGTGGGCGGCTACTACGACCGGGTCGGAAATCTCGTGCATCACGGCTTGATTCGCAAGGACGACATCTTGCCAACCATCGGAGGCTATGCGGTCGCGGTGTGGCATCGTATCGAGCCCCTGGTCAAGGAGTTGCGGCTTCGCGAGAACGCGGTGCTATTCCAGAATTACGAGGCCCTGCTTCCTGAATGTCGCGAGTGCTATGTGCCCGGCATCGAAGGTGGTCGCACTCTCGATGCAAGTCCGATGGCAACCGTGGCGAATGGAGGACTCGCGCAGGTGTGCGCAATACCGGAGGCGCCCGCTCGCGAATCCGGTTTGGCAAACGGTTCGCACATGGATCGATCGGGCCTGGCAACATCGGGCCAGATCCAGAGGAGCGTGAGCGAGATGGCAACTGAACCCAGGATCGACGCGCGGGCGCCAGCCATGCTCGACGTCGCACTGCCAGATACGGATGGCGTCGCACATAACCTTTCGGAGTTCACCGCGTCTGGACCTGCGGTTCTGGTATATGCCCGGGGCGCATGGTGCCCCTACTGTTTGCGCCAGCTCGCGGACTATGGGGAACGCTACCGCGACTTCAAACAATCGGGCATAGAAGTGTTCGCGGTCTCGCCGGAAAGCCCGCGCCGCTCGCGCCGGCTTCGCACCGGACTCAAGCTCCCTTTTATGGTGCTGTCGGATTCAAGGCTCGAGGTGGCGCGCAACTTCGGGTTGATCGGCCATGAAAAACCCGGCGAGCCGACGCCTGCGACTCTGATCCTGGACGGCCAGCAGCGCGTGGTATTGTCAACGCTCAACCAATGGACGAAGTCTCTCTTGGCGCGCGACGTGATCGAGTATGCGCGCGCGCTGAAGCAGGAAAGCGGTTCGACTTCGATACCCGCGCCGCAAGTGCAGGCGCCGAAGCCCGGCTTTCTGTTCGTGAAGGGACTGCTGAACATGGCGGCCGGCCTGGTAGTCCGCTGAGGACGTCGCGCTCCACATCCGCGTTACGTCCTGGTTTTCTAGTTTCCCTCTGCCAGCGGAGTCTGCTGGTGAAGCGCCATCTTCCAGGTTGCGTTTCGATTGACATAGACACTGCTGACGCCTGCCTTGTAGCTCGTGCCATCGGCACGCCGCGCGTCCGCCTTATAGCTGAGCGAAACACAGCTGTCAGCAATGATGTGAACGAAGCGGGGATCGATGATTTGATACCTGGCCCAAGCATCGGGACTGGCGCTGATCGTTTGGATACAGATGCTCTTGTTAAGGATAGGCATCATTGGGATAGGCATCACCAGCAGAACATCGTCGATCAAATGTTCTTCGAGAAAACGAACTTAGTTGTTTACATATAAGACGGAAATTCGCGTTTCATACTAAGTATTATGCGAACCACCAAGGTTACATCGCTGTCGCTGCCGCCGAAGCTGTTGCGCGAGGCTCTCCGGCGGTACGTGGTGGATAGCCGATGGCGGGAGCTTCAGGAGTTCGGCCGTTCGCAGGCGCGCAGGCTCGGAATCGAAGAGTCGGAGGTCGAGCGACTGGTGGCGGAGCATCGGGCGGGGCGCTAAGTGCTCCGGGTCGTCGCAGATACCAACATTTACATTTCTGCGCTTAATTTCGGTGGAGCGCCGGACCAAGTGCTCACCCTGGCGCGAAGAGGCAGGATCGAACTGTTCGTGTCGAAGCCGATACTCGATGAGATAGAAGGCGTGCTGCGGGAGAAATTCCGATGGCCGCCGAATCGGACGCGCAAGGCACTGACGGCGATAAGCGAGTTCGCAAAGGAGATCGAGCCGACCGAGCGAGTTGCCGTCATCAAGAAGGACGAAGAGGACAATCGGGTGCTGGAGTGCGCGCTTGCCGCGAAGGCGACGATTATTGTCAGCGGAGACTCGCATCTGCGCGAGTTGGGCTCGTTCCAGCGAATCCGGATTTTGAGCCCGAGAAACTTCCTGGATGCGATTGAAGCGTGACTCCGCAAGCGGTCCAGCTTCGGGAACGATCATTTCGGCAGGTTTCAGCGTGGGCGTGAGGTCGTGAGGATCATCACGCTGCAGCTTCGCAGTGGCACATCCGGCGAGCGCGAGGGCGAGAGCAAGGGCCTTCATCGATCAATGCTGAGCGGCTGAGGCCGGCTCGCTCAAAGCGGCTTTCTGAGCCATCAGGGGAAGCACCACGTCAGCGAGGCTCTTCTCGGTCAGCTTCGTCTCATCGGGCGTCAGCCGGGCGCGAACCACTCCCTCGCGGTCGACCACAAAAGTTATGGGGAGGGCGCTGGGCGCGCCGAAATCGTTGGCCTTGGCGTCATCCAGCATCGCCGCCGGATAGCTGAAGGACTGCATCACCCTGGTCACCTCGGTTCGATCATGCGGGCGGTCGGCGCTCAGCCCGATCAGTTCGAGTCCCTGGGCACGATAGTGCCGATAGAAGGCATCGAGGGCCGGCATCTCCTGACGGCAGGGCGGACACCATGTCGCCCAGAAGTTGACGATCACGACTTTCCCGCGAAGCGCACGCAGATCGAACGTCTTGCCGTCCAGTTCCGGGATGACGAGCGACGGAGCCTGGCCAACGTCGGTCGAAGCACGAGCGAAAGCGCCGAGCCCGAAAAACGCAAGCGCCACGGCGGCGAATGCGGCGGGCGCAAGAACGATGCGCATCCAACTGCTCCGGCGCTAGAAATCGTAGCTGACGATGGTCTTGAAGAGGACCGGTGCGATTATCTGGTTACCCTTCATATTCTGGAAGAACGGCACCTCGACGTCGCCGTAGAATCTTATGACTCCGAGTTTGATCTCTGCGCCGGGGGCGATCAGCAGCCGTGTATAGCCGCTGTTTGCGTGGTCAGCAGCCGAGCCGGTATCCCGCACGCGGTCGGAGGCCACCAGCGTCAGCATAGGCGCGAGTTCCTTTATGGGACCGATCGAGCCGAAGTTGTAATAGCTTCCCACGGCTCCGTCGAATTCCCGGCCGGGCGTGTAGTCGTTCTGGCTCCAGAGCGGCAGCTCGTAGTAGACCTGCCCGAACCAGTTGAAGGGACGATCCCGGAAGGTCAATGGCAGGCTCCCGAGGCGGGATGGGACGGTTCCGAGCTGGTAAGCGCCGAGCAGAAGATCGGTGCTGCCTGAACCGATCTGGGTGTCTCGGTCGGCGTGCGGATAGGTCCACCATCCGCTCGGAACCTTCACCCCGGCCAGCAGGCCGGTCGACATGTCCTCCGAGAGCCCGGTGTA
>JBGPMT010000015.1:0-18663 GCA_041487135.1 Binataceae bacterium (SeqCode)
CTACCTGGGCCTGACCGGCGACCAGGTATCGCTCAGTGAGGCGGCGCGGGAGGCGGCCGCGCGCGAGGGCGAGATCATCGCGGAGGCGGTCGACGCGCGTGCGCCGTTGGATTCCGCAGCGATCGCGCAAATCCTCGCGCGGGTGAAGGAGCGCCAGCGCGCCGTCGGCTATGGCGGCAGCTACCGCGAATGGATCAGGCGCGTCACGCCGGCCGACTTGCAGTAATCAGCGCGGTCGAATCGAAGCCTTATCTAAGCGCAGAAACCTACCGATCATTGGCTCGGCTTGCCCGCCTCAGGGACCGACTCCTGATCGACTGTATACACACTTCAGGCCCCTTACTAACATGGTCGAGGGCGTGTTTCCCCGCCATCGCCACCCCCCTATTAGGTTCGTGGCGCAGGACCTGCAGGTCGCTGATTGCTTCAGGCGTCGCTATGTCGGCCAAGACCCAGGCGGCGAATTGGCGGTCATAGGGATTGTCGCTGTTTTTCCATTTGATCGCGTCGGTCATACCTGCATCGCGCGAGATGCCGAGGAAGCGCTCGATCTTGGCCGCTTCCGCCTTGGTGCAGTCCAAGCCGTCGCGGCCTGGCGGAGGAGGAGCCAGCACCTGCGGCGGGGGTGGGGGCATCACAGTGCGCGACGACGCGTGGATGCCGGGCCCGTAATAATCCTCCGTCTGTGGTTCCACGACGCGAGAGCCCCCGTCCACAGGCTCATTCTTGTTCTCCGCAGATGCGGCCAAATGCCATTTTAGCATCAGGCCGGCAGCGCTCGCCGCGGGCCCGGCGCCGTGCGCTGCAGACGCCTGTTCCGCACGCTCATTTTGGGCCTCAGTGGACGCGATCTCTTTTTGTAGGGAGGCAAGCTGCTGTTCGTAGTATCCCTTGTAATGGCTGCTAACGTCGCTGTAATTGCTCCCGGTCCAGGCGTAAATCACCGGCCACTGCGCCATACAGTGTTGAGCGCCGTAATAACCGGTGAAGTCTGTGGGCACGATTAACTCTAGATTGCCGTCTCGTCCAAGATCCTTGATTTCTGGAACATCTGCGAAATGAGCGAGATTGAAGGCATACATGGTGAAGCCTCCGGCAATTTTGTCAACCGCAATGATGTGGCAAAATCTACCGTCACTTTCGCTAACGACCAGGGACAAGGTCCCCGAACGACGCAGGTCAGCGAAGCGCGCGTAACAGATACCTATCGGATAACCCGGGAGGTCGTGAAGTTCGCTCATGAAACTCTTGATTACGTCGTCAGGTGGCGGACTGGCGGCCAGATTGTGCGGTGCTTTCACCGACCAATCCAGGGAGGCAACGTTCGGTGGCGCTGCAAATGAATTCGATGCGAACACAAATGACAAAGCCAGAAGCGGGATTGGCAATACTCGCTTGCGCATACTCAGTTCTCCCGGGTCAGGGGCATGTGGTCGACGTCGGGAAGTCCAACGGATTGCGAACTTTCTCAACGTAAGTCGTTCTTCCTTGGTACTTCTTGTTCTCCATCCACTCCCATTGTCCCCCGCTGCAAGATGTTCCCGTTCCGCCCACGCATTGAACGGTACAGTACTGCTGACCCGGTTTACTTGGACTCGCAGCCCCGTTGTATTCCAACAGAGCCATATTCTCCACTGCGAACTGGGTTAACGGGTAGCGCGGCCGAATCGAACCGCTCCTCTTAAGGCGTTGCCGTGGGCATTGGGGAATTGTGGAAGCGACGCTGAGGATAATCTGGTTCCCGGGTCAGTTCCGGTGGCTGAGGTACGAATTCCCGACACGAGTCTTCTTGACGGAATTCATCGCGTGTGAGGGGCTTGCCGGCTAGCTGCTTTTGCCAGGTCTGACCGCATTGCTCCCGGAAGGCGGCATACCACTTTGGATCCAACCCTCTAGGTGGGGTGATTGGTATCGGATTAATATAGCCGGCGGACGGCCCAGCGCTCGGCGTCGTCGGCTGCTGGGCGCGCACGTTCAGAGCCGCCGACAACAAGAGAGCAACGCTCAGTGCCGCGAAGGTAATCGGCTGCGACAAGGGTTTTTTCATCATCCCCTCAACTCTGCGCATAACCGCCCAGGCCTCTGGCCTCATGGTGGGCGCGGCGCTACGCTTTCGTCTGCAATCTTCGGAGGCTCTGGTGAAAGAACTCAAGCGGGTCGATCCCGAGATTTATGACCTGATAAAGGACGAGGAGCGCTACCAGCTCGAATCGATTCGCCTTATCCCGTCGGAAAATTACGTCTCCCGGGCGGTGCTGGAGGCGACCGGCTCTGTCCTCACCAACAAGTATTCCGAGGGTTATCCCGGCCGCCGCTACTACGAAGGGCAGCGCTACGTCGATCAGATCGAATCGATCGTGATCGAACGCGCCAAGTCGCTGTTCGGCGCCGAGCACGCCAACGTGCAGCCCTACTCCGGGTCGCCGGCGAACCTCGCGGTCTACTTCGCGATGCTCAAGCCGGGCGAGACCCTGATGGGCCTGGCGCTGCCGCACGGCGGCCATCTGACTCACGGCTGGAACGTCAGCATCACCGGGATTTTCTGGAAGCCGGTGCATTACCTGGTCGACCGCGAAACCCAGCTCATCGATTACGACGCGGTGCGCGAGATGGCGCGGCGCGAGCGGCCGAAGATGATCGTGGCCGGCGCGACCGCCTATCCGCGCCAGTTCGACTTCAGGATTTTCGGCGAGATCGCCAAGGAAGTCGGCGCCTGGCTGCTGGCCGACATCTCGCATATCGCGGGGCTGATCGTCGGCGGCGCCCATCCGAGCCCCATCCCCCACGCCGATATCGTGACCACCACCACGCACAAGACGCTGCGCGGCCCGCGCGGCGCGATGATCCTGTGCCGCAAGGAGTTCGCCGACAAGATCGACAAGGCGGTTTTCCCCGGATTGCAGGGCGGTCCGCATAACCACATCACCGCGGCGATCGGCGTGGCGCTGAGAGAGGCGGCGAGCCCGGCCTTCAAGGATTACGCGCATCAGATGGTTCGCAATGCGCGGGCGCTCGCCGACGAACTCAACCGGCGCGGCTTCAAGCTGGTTTCCGGCGGCACCGACAACCATCTGATTCTGATCGACCTGGCCGGCAAGGGCGTGATCGGCAAGACCGCGGCGCGCGCGCTCGACCGCGCCGGGATCGTGTGCAACTACAACACCGTGCCCTACGATCCGCGCAAGCCCTTCTCGCCGAGCGGGATCCGGCTCGGCACGCCCGCAGTCACCTCGCGCGGGATGGGCGAAGCCGAGATGAAACAGATCGGCGCCTGGATCGACGCGGCGGTCTCGCACGTCAACGACGAGGCGGCGCTCGATCGCATCCTGCGCGAGGTCAACGAGCTATGCCGCCGCTTCCCGGCGCCCGGACTGTTGCTCGCCGATTGACCGGCGGTTCTAGGCGAAGGCCGGCAGAATCTCCCCGGTCACGCGCCTGAACTGGGTCGCCTGATCGTAGCCCGTGAGCCGCAGCGTAATCGTGGTCGCGCCGGCCGCCGCAAAGCGCCGGATCTGCTCGATACACTCGGCCGGCGGGCCGAGCGCCGTGCATCGCTCTACCATCTCGCGGCTGAATTTCGCCGGGCTGTAGTACGCATCGAGAAAGCGTTTGGATTCCTCGAACGCCGCCTCGCGATCATCGTTGACATTGACGTTGTAGTAGATAGCAACCTCGAAGCCGGGCCCGAGCGGGCGGCCGGCCTCGCGCGCGTAGAGCCTGATTCGCGCCAGCGAAGCCGCGACCTCCTCGGGCGTCTTCCAGGTCGTCATCCAGCCGTCGCCATACTTCGCGACGCGGCGAAAGGCGCTCTCGATATCCTCGAAAGTCCGGGTATTGCCGGGATTGGCGACTACCCAAATCGGAATCGGCTGCTGCACCGGCCGCGGCAGGATAGTCAGGTCGCGAAAGCTGGTGAAGGTGCCCTGGTAATCGACATGCTCGCGCGCCGAGGTGAGCCGCAGAATATCGATCGTCTCCTCCATCCGGCGCGCCCGGGATTTCGGATCGACACCGAGCAGCCGGAACTCCCTCTCGAATGCGCCGCTGCCGGAAGGCTGCCCCTTGCAGGCGACGAACACGGTGCGTCCACCCGACATCAGGTCGAGGCAGGCCCACTGGTAGGCGAGCAGCAGCGGATTGCGCAGCGGCGTACTCGAGAAGCAGGCCGGCCCGAGCCGCACCCGCTTGGTACGCGCTGCCAGCGCGCCGAGCAGCACCAGCGCGTCGAGCCGGGGCCGGGCGAATATCGAGTCGCCCACCCATACCGAATCCCATCCGGCGCCGTCCGCACGCTCGGCGAGGTCGAGCATCTCCTCGACCGTGGTGGCACCGATCACGACGCCGCGATTGGGCAGTGTCAGCCCCAGACGCACAGTAGCGTTTGCCATGATGCGCTCCCTGCGTGGAGGCTATAGCGCGAAACGCGTTTGCATCCCAAGGATCGCGGCGGCGGCTTGAACCCGCGAGGCCAACCGGTTAGCTAATCGCGCATCGCTGGCCGGCCCCGATCGGCGCGCTCGCCGCCGGCGCGCCGCCTAGCCAACCATCGTGAGACCGCCGCTGACGCTCAGCACCTGGCCGGTGATGAAGTCGGCGTCCGATGAAGCGAAAAACGCGATCGCGCCGACCACGTCCTCGGGCGTTCCGAGCCGGCGAAAGGGTATCGCGCGCGCCAGCGCGGCGACGACTTTCTCGCGCCCGGCGAAGGCTTCGCGCAACAGCGCGGTATCGGTCGGCCCGGCGCATACCACGTTGACGTTGATATGGTAGCGTGCCAGCTCGCGCGCAAGGGTCTTGGAAAAGGCAATTATCGCCGCCTTGCATCCGGCGTATACCGCCTCGGTGCTGGAGCCGACCCGTCCCGCGTCGGACGACATCGAGACGATCTTGCCGCTGCCGCGCGCCTGCATCCGCGGCGCCACCGCCCGGCAGCAATTCAGCACGCCGCGGTAGTTGATCGCGATAACCTTGTCCCAGGTGGCCGGACTGCTTTCGACGAACAGCTCGGCCTTGTCCCAGCCGGCATTGTTGACCAGGATGTCGAGCGGCCCGAGCTCGCGCTCGATCCGCTCGGTCACCGCCATCGCTTCATCGAGGCTCGTGACGTCGAGTTTCAACGCGCGGGCCTGAGCGCCGCTCGCGCCTATTTCGGCCGCGGTACGCTCCGCGAGCTCGGCCTGGATGTCGCCGATCACGACCCGGGCGCCTTCGCTCGCTAGCCGTATCGCGATCGCGCGGCCCATCCCGCGCGCCGCGCCGGTAATCAGCGCGACCTTGCCTTGAAGCCGCGTCATCCCGGAGGTCATGCGGAGAGTATGGCCATTTTCAAAGCCTAGTTCGCCGCTATGGTTTCGACTGGAAGCCCCGCGTCCTGCCATGCGGCGAGCCCGCCGCGAAGCGCGCGTACGTTCCTGATGCCCGCCCTGCTCAGCATTCGCGCCGCACGGACGCTGGAGGCCTCGTGCAGTCAGGTGCAGTAGAGCCCGACGAGGCCCTCGGTGGCCGGGATCTGCTTGAGCCAGCCGCGCAGCTCGTTGGGCACGGCGCGTATCGCGCCTTGAATCCGGTAGGGATTTTCCTGGGCGCTGACGTCCATCGCCGTCGCCTCGCCCGAGCGCATCAAATCGAACAGCTCGCGCGGCTCGATTCGCCTTATGTCCTCTTCATCCTCGGCCGCCGCGGCCGGCGCGCCCTCGGGCCGGGCCGTGTTCGCACCATTGGCGCCCGGGGCCGGGCGGAGGTTGGGGTAGAAGCACTCGATACAGCTCGGCAGCACCGCTTCGTAGTTCTTGAACAGGAACGGATTCTCCTGGCGGCGCGCCGCCAGCACCAGCGGCTCGATGCGGGTCCATACCGCCACCGCGTCGCCACCGATGGTCGGCAGGATGTCGTCCTGCTTGATGAGCCCTTTGAGCACCAGGTGCCCGACCCGATCGTAAAAGCCGCCCACGCGATGGAGCGCGCGTTCGGCGTGGTCGCCGCGCCCCATCTCGATGAAGGCGTCCCAGTCGCCGGCCGGCAGCTTATGCAGCAGAAAGAGCTGATCGGTCTGAAAATCAGAGCTCTGCCAGAGCTCGAACAGATGGGAGGAGATCGCGAAATTGCGGTCGGTTTTCGCCTGCCGCAGCTCGATTATGATGAACAACGCGCTCGCGACAATCGCGCACGCCGAGACCACGCTCGCCAGCGCATCGATCATCTGCCAGTTGTGGAGATCCATCTTCTAACCGAAGATTAACCCGCCGGGCGGGTCAGCGCCAACCCTCGCGCGCGCCGGTTTCCTTACGCCGAGCGGCTATTGCTTGTAGCCGAAGCGGCGCAGCAGCGCGTGGCGCTCCGACCTTTCCTGGTCGCCCTCGATCCCCTTGGGCGAGGCGCCGTCGATTACGCCCAGCACGCCGCGTCCATCCGCCTCCTCCGCGACGATCACGCGCACCGGATTGGCCGTCGCGCAGAAGACCGTGCAGACCTCGGCGACCGCCTTGATCGGGTTGAGTACGTTGACCGGGAACGCGTTGCCGAGCGTGATTACGAACAGATGACCGGCGCCGATCGCGCTGGCATTCTCGACCGCCAGGCGCTCGAGCGCGGGCTCGGTGCCGGTGTGCCGCACCAGGCAGGGGCCCGACGCCTCGCAAAACGCCACGCCGAACTTGATACCGGGTACGGCCTGCACCAGCGCCTCGTAGAGATCCTCGACGCTCTTGATGAAGTGGCTGTGCCCGATGATCACGTTGACGTCGTCGGGCTTGTTGACGGCGATTGCTTTGAGTTCCATGACGATGGCTCTTGACCTCGGGACGAAATGATAGGAAAGCGATGCACGGGGTTAAAGGGACAATGGGTGTCGGACCTCGATCGGCGCGCCTCCGCAGGCCATCGGAGCAGTTACCCGCCTTCTTCTATCGCCTTTCACCCGCCGCGCAACGAACCTATCTGCGCAGCGACGCGATTGAAAGTTTCAACCTGGTGCCCAGTCCCGAGGCGCTGCGGATGACCGCCACGCTGATGAACGCGCTGGCCGAGGGCCGGCAGGCGGCGGCGGCCGGGCTCATCGCGCGCCAGCTCGCCGGCGAGCTGTGCAGGCTGCTGCAGGTCCGCCCGATCGATATCGAGGTGCGCGGCGTGAGGCCGCACAACACGCGCGGCGAGCTTCATGGCATCTTCTATCCGACCCGGCCGCCGAGGATCGTGCTCTGGATGCGCACGGCGCGGCGCCATCAGACCGTCAAGCCGAAAACTTTCATCCGCACCCTGCTCCACGAAATCGGGCACTATCTCGACTACGCGCTGCTCCGACTCGGTAATTCGTTCCACACCAGCGGCTTTTTCAAACGCGAATCATCGCTGGTGCGCGCGCTGCTGCCGGAGAGCGAAACCGAAACGGCTCGCAGCGGACTTAAAGATAGCGCTCGAGGCCGCGGCGCCTGAGCTCGTCGATAACGCGGCGCAGGTCCTGGGAGCGCGAGCGCTTCGCGATCAGGATCGCGTCGCCGGCATCGATCGCCACCACGTCATCGACGCCCAACAGCACCATCAGGCGGGCATCGGCGCGCGCGAGCACGCCGCTGGAGTCGAGCGTCACGACCCGGCCCGAGAGCAGGTTGCCGTCCGCGCCGCGCATCGCCTCCCACAGCCCCTGCCAGCTTCCAACGTCGTGCCATCGAAAATCCGCCCGCACGCCGATCACGCCGCGGCTTTTCTCGACCACCGCCCGGTCGAAGGAATCGACTTTGAGGCGGCGGTAGGCGCTGGCGAGCTTCGCGCCGGAGAGCGCCGGCAGCTCGCGCATCACCTTCGCAAGCGGCGCGCAATGTCTGGCGAGCTCTGAGCCCAGCGTCTCAGCGCTCATCACGAACATCCCGGCGTTCCAGAGAAACTCGCCTGAGCGCACCATCGTGGCCGCCAGCTTAAGCGGGGGCTTCTCGACGAACCGTTCGACCTCGAAGCCGCCGCCGGCAACCGCCGGCCCGATTTTTTGATAGCCGAAGCCGGTTTCAGGATGCGTTGGCGGCACGCCAATTACGACTATCGCCGGATGTGCGCGAGCGAGCCGGATCGCGCGGCCGAGCGTACGGCGGAAGACGGCCGCCGGGGTCACATAATGATCGGCCGGCATCACCGCGATGACGCCGGCGCCGAGGCGCGACTCAATCACCCCGGCGCCGTATGCGATCGCAACCCCGGTACCGCGCCCCTCAGGCTCGAGCAGCAGGTTTCGCGCCGGGATCAATCGGGTGAGGGCACGGCGAAACAACGAAGCCTGCGCCGCGGCAGTGATCACGAAGATCCGATCGCGCGTCACCAACGGCTGCAGACGCGAGATTGTGTCGCCCAGCAGGGTCGTGCGGCCGTCGAGCGAGAACAGCGGCTTGGGCCGGTTTGATCGGCTGAGCGGCCAGAAACGAGTGCCCTGGCCACCGGCGATAATCAACGCCGCGCCGGGCCCGCGCGCCTTCATCGCAGTATCCCGCGCGCCGCTCAGATGGCGCCGAACTCCTTAAGCTTATTCTCGAACAGTCCCCGAATTTCGGCCAGCGCCGGGTCGCGGGCGGCCTCGAAACGCAGCACCAGGGCGGGCTGTGTATTGGAAGCGCGCACCAGACCCCATCCGTGCGGAAAGCGGACGCGGACGCCGTCGATGTCGATAACCTCGTAGTGTGCGCGAAAATATTCGGTGGCGCGCCGCACCACCTCGAACTTGCGCTCATCGGGGCAGTCCAGGCGAATCTCCGGCGTGGCGCTGGTCTTGGGCAGATCGGCAAGCAGGGCGGCCAGCCCATGCCCCGCGCGATCGATAATCTCCAGCAGCCGGAACGAAGCGTAGATCGCGTCGTCGAAGCCATAATAGCGGTCGGCGAAAAACATGTGGCCGCTCATCTCGCCCGCCAAGACGGCGTGCTCATGCTTGAGCTTGCTCTTGATCAGCGAATGGCCGGTCTTCCACATGATCGGGCGGCCGCCATGGCGCGCGATGTCATCGTAGAGGCGCTGCGAGCATTTGACGTCACCGATGATGGTCGCGCCGGGGTGCTCAGCCAGGATCGCGCGCGAGAAGGCGACCATCAGCTCGTCGCCCCATACGATTTTGCCGTTCTCGTCGACCGTGCCAATCCGATCGGCGTCGCCGTCGTATGCGATCCCGACCTCGGCCCGCTCCGCGCCAACCGTGCGAATCAGGTCGCGCATGTTTTCCTCGACCGTGGGGTCGGGATGATGGTGCGGGAAGCGGCCGTCCATCTCGAGGTACAGGCCTTTCACTTCGACTCCCAGCTCGCGCATCAGCGGAACCGCCACCGGCCCCCCGCATCCGTTACCGCCGTCGACCGCGACCTTGACCTGCCGCTCGAACCTGAACTGACGCCGGAGATAGTCGTGATAGTCGGGAATCACCGGCCGCGCCGTGACCGTTCCGACGCGGCTTGAGCGCACGAAATCCTGCGCCTCGATCAATTGCCGCAGCTTCTGAATCTCCGTTCCGTACAGCGTGCTCGGTCCAACGCCGAGCTTGAAGCCATTATACTCAGCCGCGTTGTGGCTGCCGGTAATCATTGCGCCCCCGTCGAGCTTCCAATGTACGACCGAGAAATAGAGCAGCGGCGTCGGTACGACACCGAGATCGACCACGTCGATGCCGCTTGAGGTCACGCCCTCGATCAAGAGGTCGCGGAGGCGGTCGGACGAGAGCCGGCAATCGCGTCCCAGCGTGACCGTCCGCTTGCCGGCGGCGGTGAGCATCGTCGACCACGCGCGCCCCAGGTTAACGACGAACTGATCGTCGAAGTCCCGCTCGACCACGCCCCGGATGTCGTATTCGCGGAAAACCTGCGGATTCATCTCGCGGCGAGCTCCTCCGAAGCCGGATGCCCGCCAGGTTTCACGGCGCGGCGCGGGCTTAAAAAACATTATGCTCGGTGTTGTCGGGCTTGCCAAATCGCGGCAAGCTGCGCCTGCGAGCTTTGGCGAAAGGATCACGTGGCACAGCAGCATCCAGAGCGCGTCGCGCTGGTCACCGGCGCGGGACGCGGTATCGGGCGGGCGATTGCGATCGAGCTCGCCAAACGATCGTTCTCGCTATGCCTGGCGGCGCGCACCCGTGCTCAGCTCGAGGAAACGCGCCGCCTGAGCGGGCTCGAGCCGAGCCGCTCGCTGATCGTTCTGATCGACCTCGCCGAACCAGGCGCGCCCGAGGTGCTGTTCGACGCGATGTTCGGCCATTTCGCGCGCCTCGACCTGCTCGTGAACAATGCCGGATGGGCGCCCGCGCGCACCCCGCTCACGCGTTTCAAGGCCTCCGACGAGGCCCGGGTGCTCGCGGTCAACCTGCACGCTCCGATCGCGCTTAGCCGGATGGCCGCCGCGCGGATGACGCCCGGCGGCTCGATCGTCAATATCGCATCAAGCGCGGCTCACGCGGCGCCCGCCGGCGAGGCGATCTACGCTGCGGCCAAAGCCGGGCTGGTTGCGTTCACGCACGCCTGTTTCAAGGAACTCCGCGCCGCCGGCATCAGGACTTCGGTGATCATCCCGGGCCTGGTGGACACGGAATTCATCCCGGCGAACAAGCGGCTCGATCGCGGTGCGATGCTGCAGCCGGCGGACGTGGCCAGGGCTGTGATGCAGGTGATCGACTCGCCGCCACATCTCTGCCCGGTTGAAATCACGCTGGAGCCGCAGCGCGATCCGATGCGCAGATGATTGGTCTCCTCGATCAGACGTGAGCGCCCTGCCCGCCGCCGACGTCGATCGAGGCGCCGGTAACGTAGCTCGCGCGCTCCGAGGCAAGGAACGCGATCACCGCCGCCACTTCCTCGGGCCGGCCCGCGCGGCCCAGCGCGATGCCGCGGCTGCGCGCGCGCTCGTCAGCCACCTCCTGGAGAGTTTTCCCGGGCGGCAGGTTCGCGCGCAGCGCCGGCTCCCATTGATTCGTCAGCACGAAGCCGATGTTCACCGAGTTGACCAGGATTCCTTTCGGTGCAAGTTCGAGCGCGAGACCCTTGTTGAGTGCGAAGCAGGCGGCGCGATGCGCGGCGGTCGCCAGCAGCCCGGGCGAGATTATACGGCCGACGATCGCGTTGACGTTGATGATTCGCGGTGCCGGGCTTTTCTCCAGCAGTGGCAGCGCCGCGCGAACGCATCGAATCTGCGCCAGGACCTTGACCTCGTAGTCGGCGATAAAATCCTCATCGCTCAACTGCGCAAAGGTCCCTCCACGGGCACGTCCGGCGTTGTTGATGAGGATATCGAGCCGTCCGAAGGCGGTTGCAATCCGGTTGAAAAACTCCCCAAGCTGAGCCGGTTTGGTCACGTCGATTTGCATGGCCTCGCAACGAACGCCCTTGGCGACGAGGTCGCGGCGCGCCGCCTCGAGCGCTTCAGGACCGCGCGCGCAGATGGCGAGGTTGCATCCCTCGGCCGCAAGCTCGAGCGCGGCAGCCCGTCCGATCCCCTGGCTCGCACCCGTGATCACCGCAACTTTTCCTTTTAATCCCAGTTCCACGAAATCCTCCCGGCGGCGGCGCGCGTCGCCGATCAAAACCGGCTCAGCGCGCGTGTGCATTAATATAGTCGTCAACGCGGACGCGATAAACGCCCGCCTTGCACGGGCCGGCGCACAAGCGCTATGGCTCGTGGCCGGTTCAGCACCGGTCATTGAATGAAATTCAGTTACGCATCGATCCTGGCGCTGGTTGGAGCGTTGGCCGCGGCCGTCATCTTCTCGCCGCTGGCGGCGTTTGCGCTAGCCGCGGCCGGGTTTCATTTCCCGTTCCCGCGCATCTTCGACCGTACGGTGATGCTGACTTTGCTGGCGGCGTTGATCCTCCTGGCGCGCCCGCTGCGCTTCCGAAGCCTGCTCGCGGCCGGCTTCCGCGATCCACGGCGCAACTGGCCGCAAGCATTGCACGGCTTTGTCGCCGCAGCGATCGTGATGGCTCTGCTCTTCACCTGCGCGTTCATCGCAGGCGCGCACGGAGGTCCCGGACTCGAGCGGCTTCGTCGCCGGCTTCCGTACTACCTCCTCCAAGCGGGGCTGGTCGGGATAATCGAGGAGAGCTTTTTCCGCGCCTTCGTGCTGGGCGGGATGGCCACCGACCTTGGCAGGCGCGGCGCGCTCATCGCGAGCTCCGCGATCTACGCGGTGTCGCACCTGCTGCGCTCACCGGCCCGGTTCTACCTGGTCGGCTTTCACCCGACGGCGGGGCTCCACAATCTGCAGGGAAGCGCCATTCAGCTAAGCGATCCCGGCACGGCCGTTCCGGCCCTGGTCGGCCTTTTTCTGCTTGGGCTGGTATTGGGAGAAGCGTTTATTCTTTCGGAAACAGCCTACCTGCCGATCGGGCTGCACGCGGGATTCGTGGCCGGCGCGAAGAGCTGGCCGGCGCTGCTGACCCCCGGGGTCAGCCTGCCGTGGTGGATCGCCGGCTATCGGCGATTTCCGCTGATCAGCGGTCCGGCCGGATGGGCCGCCGCTCTGATCCTGCTGACGCTGCTCCCGATGCTATGCCGAACCCGGGACGGTCAGAAATCAACTTTCCAGCCCGTGAATTTGTAATTCGGCCGGCCTTACGCGTTCGAGGTCTTCCGGCCGGTTGATGCTGACGGGGTTGTACTGCTTGATATTGATATAGAGCAGGGCCGGGCCGCGGGGGCGGTTCAGCTCACAGCATCACATCGCCGCCGTTAGGGCTCAGACACTGGCCGACGAAATGGCAGGCCTCGTCCGAGGCCAGAAAGACGTAGGCCGGCACGATATCCTCAACGTTGGCCAGCCGGCCTTTCGGAATGCCGGCTCTTATCGCTTCGATCAATTCCGGACTGGTGCCGTCGAGGATCGCCGTGCGCGTGATGCCCGGCGCGACACAGTTGGCGTTCACGTTGCGCTCGCCGATTTCCAGCGCCAGCGAGCGCGTAAACGTGATAATCGCCGCTTTGGATGCGGTGTAGTGGGCCATTCCGGGGCAGCCTCGGTAGGCGAGTTGTGAGGCGGTGTTGATAATCTTGCCATAGTTCTGCCGGTACATGATCGGCAGCACGGCGCGGGTGCACAGAAAGACGCCGCGCAGATTCACCGCCATCACTTCGTCCCACGCACCGGTCGAGAGATCCTCGATTTTGGCCGTGACGCCGCCGATTCCCGCATTGTTCACCAGGATGTCGATGCGGCCGAACTCCTGCATCACGGCGCTTACCAGTTTGCCGACCTGGTCCTCTTTGGAGATATCGGCTTCGATCGCGATCGCGCGCCGGCCCATCGCTTTCAGCGCGGCTTCGACTTCAGCCGCGTTACGCGACTGCGATTGATCGGGGAAATTGACCGCGACATGCGCGCCTTCGCGCGCGAAAGCGAGCGCGACTGCGCGGCCGATTCCAGAACTCGAGCCGGTTATCAAGGCAAACTTTCCGTCCAGCTTTCCCATCTTAAATGCACTCCGTGGCAACGTTCATCCGGCGTGTAGCACGGAAAGTGTCGCGCTCGCAAAGCGGGCGCCGGTCGGCCCGGACCTTCGCAGATGCGGGCTGCCGTGTGGGAACTCTGCCGGCCAACCATGACGATTGACTCCGCAGCTCTCATGAGGGCAGCCTTGCATCAGCGCAAATCGGCAACCGATGCCCGGCAGAGAATTTCGGGAGCGAGCTCACGATGAAAGTCGGTTTTATCGGCCTTGGCGTCCAAGGTAAGTTCCTGGCGATAAATCTCGTCAGAGCCGGACACGACCTGATGGTGTACGACGTCCGAGAGGAGCCGCTTCGCGAGCTCGAAACGGAAGGGGCCAAGCTGGCACGGTCGAATCGCGAGGTCGGGCAGCACGCGGAAGTCATTGAGATCTGCGTGGTCGACGACCGGCAGGTCGAAAGCGTGGTGCTGGGACCCGAGGGGGTGCTAGAGGGCGCCAAACCCGGTTCGCTAATCGCGATTCACAGCACCGTGCATCCCGGAACCATCGCCAGGATCGCGGAGCTCTCCCAGGCGAAGGGGGCGGAGGTCGTCGACGCGCCGGTGAGCGGCAGCGAGGCGGGGGCCCGGAATCGCACCATGTGTTATATGGTCGGCGCCAGCCGCGAAGCATTCGATCGATGCCATCCGTTATTCAGCACATCGGGAAGTAATATATTCCATACCGGCGGTTTGGGGGCGGGAATTCGGGCCAAGCTGGCTCATCAGATAATCATTTGTATCAACATGCTATCGGCCTTCGAGGGTATGCAGTTGGGAGTGGCGGCGGGACTTGACCCGGAGGTGCTCGAAAAAGTAGTTCATGCCGGCGGCGCGCAGAGCCTGGTGGCCGACAACTGGCAGAAGTTCAATCCGGGCCGCCAGTCGGCTGGAATCTTCCATAAGGATCTGCGGGTCGCGCTGGAGTTTGCGCATGAACTCGGGATCCCGCTGCCCGGCGCCGCTCTCACACAGCAACTGATCGAGCGGATACTTCGCCTCGATCGGAGGTAATCGACTACTACTCTGCGGACATCCGATGATGATCTCCAAAGATCAGAACTGAGTATAGACCACGGGCCGACCAATGGCGAAGTTCAAGCTGGCAGAAAGTAACGACGTCCCAGATGGACAGCGCGGGCTCGTGGTTGAGGCCGCCGGCCGGCATATCGCGATCTTCAAGCTCGGCGGGCAATTCCACGCGGTGGATAATCGGTGCCTCCATCAAGGGGCCTCACTCGGCGACGGATTCCTGGAAGGCGCGTGTATCACCTGTCCCTGGCACGGATGGCAATACGACGTGGTTTCCGGGACCTGTCACAATAATCCGCAACTCAAGCTCCGTACCTTTCCGATTCGCCTCGAGGGCGAGGAGATCTGGGTCGAGACGTAAACCCGGGTCTCGGAAGGTGCTTGGCGAACGCGGCCTCGTCCCTGGCGGTTCGCGCTTGGTCAGCCCTGGGATGAGGCCTGCACGCCGCCAAGCTGAGTCTTGCGGCCGCCCGGCGCCGCCGTCGCGGAGGCTGCCGCCAGGTAGCGCGAGATGAATCTGGGCCGGCGCCACGCGATATAGGCCGGCAGAATCAACACACCCGCGATCATGTTCATGCCCATCAGGAAAATCAGCAGCACGCTCATCTCGTTGTGAAACAGCAGTGGCGAAAAGGCCCACGGCAGGACTCCGCCGATCATCACGGCAAAAGTGCTGAAGACCGCGGCCCCGGTGGTTCCGAGCGCGGTCGTGATCGCCTCTTCAATGCTTGCGCCCGCGATCACTTCGTCGCGGATCCGGGCCACGATGTAGATGCCATAGTCGATACCTAGTCCGATACCAAGTGAGATTACCGGTATGGTATCGATGGTGAGGCCGATGTCGCGCGCGTTCATGTAAATGAATGCGCCAAAGTTCGCCATCACCGCGGAGGTAATAAAGAGTGCGCCAGCGATGAACGAACGGAATGAAAATGCGCAGCAGAAGAAAATGACTATCAAAACGAAACTGATATTCAAGATATCGAGTTGATAGAGAATATCATTCGCCCCAAGGTACAGCCCCGCCTGGCCGCCGAGATAGTTGACACGGACCTTGTTCAACGAAGGGTCGTTCTTGACGCGCGCTTCGATGAAGCTCTGAATATCCGCCCTGATCTGGTTGAGCCGGGCGTACGTATGGTCGGGCAGAAACACCCTGATGCACGCGCTGGTCATCTTGGGTGAATGGGCGAAGAAGCGCTCCATCTCGCCCGGCGCAGTGCTGCCCAGGAACACGTACCAGAGGTTCCCGGCGGCTTTCTTGTCGCCAGGAATGCTGCGGAATTTCGGGTGGCCGTTGTGGAACAACTGGTGGAGCGGCATGAGGCCCTGGGTTGCAAAGCTGACCACTCCCACGGCATCGCCACGACTCAGCAGGTAGGTTCCCATATCGTCGGCCATCCGCAGTACATTGGGAGAAATCGACGATTGCTCGCTAGGATAATTTGGGGTGTCGAGCACCACCCATCCCTCATCGATCGGCAGATACTTGCCAATCTCGATGATGTCCTGATTGACCTTGGCCTCCGGACGATAAAGCGGCGTACCGGGGTGCTCGTAGCCGATTCGCGCCCGCTGCCCGGAGACGATTCCCCAGATGATGAAGGCGCCGCCAGCGGCAAGCATTGCACCGCGAACGCGCCCGGGGGTCACCGGCACTCTGATGAGTCCCGCGACCAATCGATGCACCGGCCCTCGCCGCCCACCGGCAGCCAGATTCGGGAACCATCGGCGTTCCCTGACCCTCGGCCGCGGCAGGTAACTCATGAAGATCGGCTGAAAAACGAATACCATCGTGACGCTTCCGGCGAGCCATACTGCGCCACCGAAGCCGACCTCCTTGAGCACCGGGATTCCGCCCAATGAGATGAAGATGATGCCGGCGATGTCGGCCAGAATCGACAGCAGCCCCGGCGGGAGCATCATGTTGGTCGTTGTGATGCAGGCCAGCGCCTTGTCATCGAGCCGATCGAGTTCGTCGTAGTAGCGGCCTTGCCACTGGATGCCGTGGCTCAAGTCGCGGGCCGTCAGGATGAACGGTATCACCAGCATGACGGGGTCGAAGTTGTAACCCATCAGGCTCATGAACCCGAGTCCCCAGATGGCGGAAAACGATCCGGTCAGGATCGGGGCCCACCAACTGCTGCGCCGGCCGAGGCTCAGATAGAGGATGATCAACATCAGCGCGATCGACACGAAGAAGATCACCGCGATGCGCGGCAGATAGTAGTAGCCCCATCCGGTTACTATCGGCACCCCGGCCACGAAAATCTCGGTGTTCTCGTCCTGGTAGCGATGGACGATGTCCTGGACGGCGTTGAACAGGATTTTGTAATCGAGACCCTGCTCGTTGAAGCTCGCGCTGACCACCGCACCCTGGTTGTCCGAGGTTACGATTCCGGTCAGCAGCTCGCGATGCAGGGCCACATTGTCCTTGAGCCGCTTAAGCTCGGCTTCCGTGGCGGGCACCTTCGGGTACATGAAGCAGGTGAAGATCAGCGCGCCGGGGATGGTCTTCGGATAGGCGACCCGATACGAGGCGAGCGAGAAGACTTCGTTGTGATTAACCCCGGGCAGGCGATTCATCAGCCGGTTGATGTCTTCGATCTTTTGCAGCGTTTTGAAATTGAAGATGTCGCCCTGCTTCACGCGCAGCAGCAGGATCATCGTCTGCGCGCCGCCGTACTGATACTGGAACTGGCGGTAAAGCAAGGTATCCGGATGACGCGCGGGAAAAAAGTTTTCGAAGCGGGTTGCGATCCGCGCCTGCGCCGCCCAGTAGCCCATCACGGCGGTAGCAGCGATGAGCGCGAGACCGATGGCTGCTCGATGGCGCAGGATGAAGCGGCCCGGCCCCCTCGGCTCTCCTGGATTTCTATCCGCCATCAATTGAGCCTCAGCCTCGCGCTATGCCGCCCGTGGGGATAATCCCGACCACCCGGATTCATTCGCTGACCTGTTCGATATTGGAGGCGGAGTTTCTCAGAGCGATCGGCGCGTGGCTGCGATATCGGCGGAGTTTCCTGTCCCAATCACAGCGCTCTTATAGATCGGGGCGTGAGACAAAACAATTCGCGGATTTTCTGCCGAAACTCAGGCTCCGCCGGATCGGCCACGACGGGCCTTTCCGGCGATTGCGCGGCCATTGCATCAGCCTCCCGTATCGATGGAATCAAGCGGGGCCCAGCGTTCTGGCTGGCCGAGGGCTAACGCGAAAGGCCGATCCGGTCAAGAGTGCGTGCTGGTGAGCCGTCTGGGACTTGAACCCAGGACCTCCTGATTAAAGGAAATACGCATAGCGAGACGCGCAGATATCGAGAGCTACCGAACGCAATGATTATCTAGCTTTTTCTCGCATCGCTATACAAAAATCTTGCGCGCATTGCTCATGGTCTCAAGATAAAAGACGCACCGAACGCGCACCATTTTCCAATCAGCGGTAGGGCTGGCAGGCCCGTAGCCAACGCAAGAACTATTGTGGCGATTGAAAGGACCCAGGTCGCCCGCTTGAGCGACTTCGCGACCGTCTCCTGCGATTCGAGTAGAATGTTCTGAGCCGCGAGAAGCTTGACCTGCTGTCGCACGAGCCGCCGATTCATCTCGGCCGCTACGATCTGAAGGTGGTGTGAAAAATCCACCTGACCGGTGTGAGACCCTCTCCCCTCCAAGAAGTCGCGGAAGTACTTCTCGTTCACGAATGGAATGGACGTGTCGTCTGCCTGCTCGTCAGACATTTCTCCTGCCCTCCTCGCCCTCTTCACGCGCCTCCTTTCAGAACGACGGCATGTCCGTTAGCCTCTCTTAAACGGCGGAGTGTTGCCGTATGACTTTTGCCAAAAAGATGCCCAAAAGACGCACCATTTCTCAAACTACCAATTGAGCGATGCACGATAAATGCTTGAAACAAAGCAAAAATTGGTGAGCCGTCTGGGACTTGAACCCAGGACCTCCTGATTAAAAGTCAGATGCTCTACCGGCCTGAGCTAACGGCTCACCGCGCCAAGCTTACGTGATCATCCAAACCCGGCAAAGCGGCTTGCGCCGGGCCGATTTGCGCGAGGCCTCGCGATGCGTGGAGTCTCGACAATTTTGCCCGAGATTGCCAAAGTGCCTTCCGGTTAGCGGTTCTCCGGCCCGCGCTTGCGGCCTGCCGATGGCCGCCCGGGAGACGACCAGACCAGGGAGAAAACCATGGC
>JBGPMT010000016.1:0-18656 GCA_041487135.1 Binataceae bacterium (SeqCode)
GCCTCAGCGCATCATCGGAGCGGCAGGACGCGCGTCGAGGAAGACCTCGCGGCGCTCGAATTTCCAGGTCTCGCCGTAGCGCCGGAGACGATCGCGATAATGGCCGAGCGCGGCGAGCGTCGCCCGGCCGTCCTTGCAATGGTAGTAGGTGAAGTAGCAGATGCCGGTGGCGTGGTCGCCCTCGACCTGAAAGCTCAAGTTGCTGTTGATATGCAGGGCCTTGGCGCCGCCGAGCGAGTCCTTGTAGAGATCGACGAATCGCCTGAGCGCGTCGTGGCCGGCGTAGTTCCCGAACCTCGGGCTATCGAACACCGCATCATCGGCGAAGCACTCCAGCCACCCGGCAAAATCGGCGTGATCCAGCGCGATGGAGTAGCGGGCATAGAGCTCGCGGATCTCCTCGCGGTCCTGCCAGCTACAGGTCATGGCTCCCATGACTTTCCCCCAAAGCCTCCGAGTACGGCGGTTTCCCCGGACGTCGAACCTAGATCACACCCGACTCGCGCAGCCGCGCGACCTCCGGCCAATCGTAGCCCAGCATCTCGATCAAAATCTGCTCCGTATGCTCGCCGAGCTCGGGTGCGACCCCGCGCGACTCGCCCGGCGTCGCGCTGAAACGTATCGGCATCCCGAGCACCTTCATCGGGCCGCGCCGCGGATGCTCGTAATCGACCACGTAACGATTGGCGATCACCTGCGGATCGTTGGGCAGCTCGGAGATCGTATTGACCACGCTGAATATGAAGTCGCCGCCCCCGCGCTCGAGGATTCCAATCCACTCCTGGCGCGGTCTGGTGGCAAATGCCCGGTCGAGGATTTCGATGATTTCGGGCGCATGCTTGCCGCGCGAGATCATGTCCGCGTAACGCGGGTCCGCGGCCAGCTTGTCGAGCCCCAGCGCGCGGCAGAAGTCCTTCCAGTAACGGTCGGGCTGCAGCATGCCGAGGCATAGCCAGCCGCCGTCGGCGCATCGGTAGTGATTCCAGAGCGGATTGTATGCGTTCTCGCGCGAGCGCCGCGGCATCTCCTGGCCGCCGATCAGTACCGAGGAGACGTTCAGTCCCTGCAGCGCCATCATCGAACCCAGATGAGAGGCGTCGACCTCCTGGCCGATCCCGTATCGCTCGCGGGCAAACAGCGCCGTGATAACGCCATAGGCAACCATAATTGCGCCCATCTGATCCGCGACGCCGCCGTGGATGTAGGTCGGCGGCAGGTCGGGACCACCGACCGCGTTCATCACGCCCGAGCGCGCCTGTCCGAGATAATCGAACGACGGCCGGTTGCTTTCGGGTCCTTCCGGCCCGTAACCCGAGGCGCTCGCATAGATGAGCCGCGGGTTGCGCGGCCGCAGGTCGTCGTAGGCCAGACCCAGGCGCGTGGCGACGCCCTGGCGAAAATTCTGGATGAAGACGTCGCTCTTCTCGGCCAGGCGATAAACGATTTCGCGGGCTTCGGGATGCTTGAGGTTGATCGCGAGGCTCTTCTTGTGGCGGTTGTTAGCCTCGAAGTAGAACCCGCCGGGCGAGAGCGCCCCGCTGCCGCCCGAAACCAGTCCGCGGCCGGGGTCACCGCGCTCAGGCTCTTCGAGCTTGATGACCTCGGCGCCCAGGTCACCGAGCATCGCGGTCGATACCGGTCCCTGCTGCCAAATCGTCCAATCGATGATGCGGATGCCCTCTAACGGCGCTTTCACGCTCCCGAATATAACACCATCGGGCGCGCATCGTGCATCCCGCCGCGCAACCGTTTTGCCGGTCTGGATTCAATCGTCTCCGCAATCGGCTATCATTGAAACGGCGATGCTGAACGTGCTCCTCAACTTCGTCTATCCGCCGAGTTGTCCGGCCTGCGGCGTCCGCCTGCCGATCGAAACCAGCCACTGTGTCTGCGCGGCGTGTATCGCAAAGATCGATCGAATCGTGGAGCCGTTCTGTTCGATTTGCGGCGAACCGCTGCGCGCGGCCACCATCGACGATTCCGGCAAGTGTCTGCGCTGCCGGGCCTCCGCACGGCGATTCCGTACCGCGCGCTCCATCGCCCGTTACGATCCGAGCTCGGAGGCGGGACCGGGAGCGCTCGGGGCGATAATTCGCCATCATAAGTACGGGCTCGACCAATCGCTCGGACGCGCCCTGGCCGAATGCATCGGCGATAGCCTGCCCTATCCGCGCGGGGTTCACGACCTCGTAGTGCCCGTTCCGCTCCATCGGACGCGCCTGCGCTGGCGCGGATTCAACCAGGCCGCCTTGCTCGGCATCGAGGTCGCGCGACGCCTCGGCTGCGCTTTCGACGCCACCTGCCTGATGCGCGTGCGGGCCACGCCGCCCCAAACCGCGCGCGACCATGGCGCCCGCCGACGCAACGTCCGGCGCGCCTTTCGCGCGATCGATCGCGCCCGGGTACACGGCCGAAGCCTGCTGCTGGTCGACGACGTGATGACCACCGGCGCGACGGCGGACGAATGCGCCGACGTGCTGCTCGCCGCGGGCGCCCGCACGGTCGACGTCTTCACCCTTGCGCGAGCGCTGTGACCTCCGGCAAGCGCGCAGATGACGACCGCCGGTTCGCCGGGCGTGCGCCGGGCGTTCCCGAACCATTCTTCAACCAAGCGCTGCCGCTGCTCCCGCGCGGGCTGGCTCTGGACGTTGCGGCCGGAACCGGACGCCACAGTCTCGCGCTGGCGCGCGCCGGCATGAAAGTAGTCGCGATCGATCATTCGGCGGCGGCGCTCGAAACCCTTGGACGGGCTGCCCGCGCCGAGCGGCTCTGTATATGGCCGATCGTCGCAGAGCTTGAGAACTTCCCGCTCCCCGCGGAAAAATACGACCTGGTGGTGAATATCAACTTTCTCGATCGCGCGCTGGTGCCCGTTCTCAAACGCGCGGTCAGACCCGGGGGCATGTTGCTTTTCGATACCTTCCTCGCCGACCAGGCCGCGCTCGGCCATCCGCGCAACCCCGATTATCTGCTCGGCCATTACGAACTGCGCGCGCTGCTCGAGGGGTTCGCGCTGCTGCGTTACCGCGAAGGGCTGACGGTCTATCCGGACGGCGCGCAGGCCTGGCGGGCCGGGGCACTGGCGCGCAGGATCTAGCGGGATGGCGAAGCGCCTCGATTACAAGACCGCCGGCGTCGATATCGATCTTAAAGAGCGGCTGATTCCGGTTTTTCGACGGCTCGCGCGCTCCACAATGCGCCCCGAGGTGCTGGACGGGATCGGAGGTTTCGGCGCGCTGGTCAAGCTCACGCGCCTCCATGCGATCCGATCGCCGGTGCTGGTGGCCGGCACCGATGGCGTCGGCACCAAGCTCAAGATCGCGTTTGCCACCGGCCGGCACGACACGGTGGGAATCGATTGCGTCGCGATGTGCGTGAACGACATCATCTGCCACGCCGCCCGGCCGCTGTTCTTTCTCGATTACATCGGCGCCGGCAGCCTCGACGCGCGGGTCGCTCGCGCCCTGGTCAGCGGCATTGCGCGCGGATGCCGCGAGGCCGGGATGAGCCTGGTCGGCGGCGAGACCGCCCAGATGCCCGGCATCTACCGGCGCGGCGAATACGACCTGGTGGGTTTCGCCGTCGGCGTCGCCGACCGCGCGCGCATCCCGTCGCCCAAATCGGTGCGTGCGGGCGACCTCCTGGTCGGACTCGCTTCGAGCGGGCTTCATTCCAACGGTTTCTCGCTGGCGCGCAAGGTCCTGCTCGAACGCTCACGGCTGCGGCTCGACGCCTATATCAGCGAGCTCGGTTGTACGCTCGGCGACGAGCTGCTGCGGCCGACGCGAATCTATGCGCCGGTCGTCGCGGCGCTCTTTCGCCGTTTCCATCTGAAGGGTCTCGCCAACATCACCGGCGGTGGAATAATCGAAAACCTGCCGCGCGCGCTACCCGCGGGCCTGCGTGCTATTGTCCATCGCGGGACCTGGCCGGTGCCGCCGATCTTCAGGATGATCGAGCAACGCGGCCGCATCGAGCGAACCGAAATGGATCGCACCTTCAACAACGGCCTGGGGATGATCGCGATCGTGCCGCCGGGCGAGGCGGATGCGGTGCTGCGCTATCTGCGTACCCGGCGCCAGCCCGCATCTATTGTTGGCGAAATCGCCAGGGGCAGGCGCGGCGTTCGTCTGGTTTGATAGACCAGGCCTCTGGGCTCAACCATGGCTGAGCGCGAACCGGTCCGGCTGGGCGTGTTGATATCCGGGCGGGGCACGAATCTCCAGTCGATTATCGACGCCATCGAACGCGGCGAACTAAGCGCCGCCATCAAGCTTGTAATCTCCAACCGCGCCGATGCGCCAGGATTGGTGCGCGCGCAACGCATCGGGATTCCGACGCAGGTGATCGATCATCGCCGCTTTGGCTCCCGCGAAGAGTTCGATCGGGCACTGGTCGAGGCCTTGCGCGCGGCCCAGGTGGAACTGATCGCGTGCGCCGGCTTCATGCGGATTCTGTCGCCGGTGATGGTGAACGCCTTCCCCAACCGGATCATGAACATCCACCCTTCCCTGCTGCCCGCCTTCCCGGGTCTGCATGCGCAGAAGGCTGCTCTGGAGCACGGCGCGCGTTTCGCCGGATGCACGGTCTTTTTCGTCACCCCCGGCACTGACGATGGCCCTATTATCGTGCAGGCGGTGGTGCCGGTGATGCCCGACGACGACGAACAGACCCTCAGCGATCGCATCCTCGCGCAAGAGCATCGCATCTACCCGCTCGCCATCAGCCTGTTTCAACAAGGCCGGCTCCAGGTGCGGGGCCGCAAGGTGGTCATCCGCGATGCGCCGAAACCGGATCAGAAGGAGGCGCTGCTGAATCCGCCGCGGCGATAAGTGGGAGCTGACTTTTCGCGTTTAGCGCAAGGCGACCCGAAAGATTGGAATGAGACTCTCCGTCATCGTGCCGATGCTCAATGAGGAGCGCACGATCACCGCGGCGTTGCGGGCGATCCGCGCCGGTGCGCGGGATGCGGAGGTAATCGTAGTCGACGGCGGCAGCGTGGATTTGAGCCCTCGCCTGGCCAAACCGTGCTGCGATCGGCTGATCGAGGCGCCGCGCGGACGCGCCCGGCAGATGAACGCCGGCGCCGCCTTGGCTTGCGGGGAGGTGCTCGGATTCGTGCATGCCGACACGATCGTGCCGTCGAGCTACTCGCAGGATATCGAGCTTGCGCTCGCCGACCCCGAAATCGTGGGCGGTTGGTTCGAGGTCGAACTCGACGACCCGGCGCCGCTCCCGCGTTCGATAGCCTTTTTGATCAACCTCCGCTCACGCCTCTGCCGTGTTGCGGCCGGTGACCAGGCGATTTTCACACGCCGCTTGATCTTCGAACACCTGGGCGGTTTCCCCGACCTGGAGATTTGGGAGGACCTGGAGTTTGCCCGGCGGCTCAAGCGCGCCGGCCGGACCGCGTGCGTCAAGTCGCGCGTGCTGGCCTCGGCGCGGCGATGGAAGCGCGACGGGATCGTTCAGACAATAGCGCGAATCTGGACCCTCAGGCTGCTCTACCATCTCGGCGCGCGGCCGGCCCTCCTCAAACGCTTCTATGCCGACCGCCGCTGAGGACGACCCGGCCCCCGCTGGACATGCCATGAGGCCGGCGTAAGAATTGATGTTGGAGGGTGAGCGGACAATTTGGCGAAAGTCGAGATCTATACCACCGAGTACTGCCCGTTCTGCACGCTCGCCAAGTCGTTTTTGCGCGACAAGGGCGTCGAGTTCGAGGAAATCGACGTGAGCGACGATCCGGCGCTGAGAGCGAAGATGGTCGAGCTCGCGGGAGGCCGGCGCACAGTCCCGGAAATTTTTGTCAACGGGCGGATTATCGGCGGCTACGACGAGTTGCTCACGCTCGATATCGAGGGCGGTCTCGATACAATTCTGGCCGAGTCCGAGTGATTTCATTTGAGCGACGAGTACGACAGCGAGCAGTTCCCGGGTAACTTCTACCAGGGCATGATCATCTTCATCGATCACGCGCGCGGCTACGGCAGGGTCCGCTCCAACCGCGGCCGCGAGATCCGGTTCGAGTTTCCCTTCGTCGCGGTCGTCGGCGCGCCGCTGGGCGGCAGGATGCCCGGCATCGATCTGTTGCACGAAGGCGATGCGGTCGGATTCGACGTGGGATGGACCTCCAAGGGTCTGCGCGTCACCGTGATCAAGCCCGCCCGTTCCGCAACCGGGAACGCTGCTTCCTAGCCGTAACCCGCGGGCCGCGATCGCGATCGCGGGTGAGAACGCGAGCGACCGCGCGATGCCATCCGTCGAGCAGCTCCGCCCGCTTAGCGGGACTCATCGCGGGCGCGAAGACCCGATCGGTCCGACGCATCACTTCCAGCTCATCCGCCGATTTCCACATCCCGACGGCCAGCCCGGCCAGCATCGCCGCCCCGAGCGCGGTCGCCTCGGTATTCACCGGCCGCCTGATTCGCCGGCCGAGGAGATCGGCCTGAAATTGCATCAGGTAGTCATTCGCCGACGCTCCGCCGTCGACCCGCAGCTCCCTGACGGGGGCACCGACATCGCGCTCCATCGCGCGCGCCACGTCGGCCACCTGGTAGGCGATGCTGTCGAGAGCCGCGCGCACGATATCGGCGCGCGTGGTGCCGCGCGTGATTCCCAAGATCGCGCCGCGCGCCTCGCTGTCCCAGTACGGCGCGCCGAGACCGACGAAGGCCGGAACCAGGTAGGGATGGGATTGTGACGGGCTTTGAAGCGCAAAGCTCAGGCTGTCGGATGCCTTCCTTATCAGCCCGAGTTCGTCGCGCAGCCATTGAATCGCCGCGCCCGCAATGAAGACCGAGCCCTCCAGCGCGTAGGCCGGCCGCCCATCCGCGGTCAACGCGGTGGTGGTAATTAGCCGTTCATGCGATCGCACGCGGCGATTGCCGGTATGGATCAGGAGGAAGGCCCCCGTACCGTAGGTGACCTTCGCGTCGCCGGCGCGCACCGCGCCCTGCCCGTACATCGCGGCCTGCTGATCGCCGATCAGCGCTCCGATCGGAATCGCGTGAGAGGCGAGCGTTCCCGCCGCCGCCTCGGCCATGGGACCGCGCGACTCGACCACTTGAGGCAGGATCTCCTCCGGCACGCGCATCAAACGCAGCATCGCCGCGTCCCATGACATCCGCTCGAGGTTGAAAAGCATCGTGCGCGAAGCGTTGGTGAAATCGGTCACGAACGCGCCACCGCGCGAGAGCCGGAAGACCAGCCAGGTATCGATCGTGCCGAAACAGAGCTCGCCGCGCAGAGCGCGGCGGCGAAGGCCGGGGCGGTTGTCGAGCAGCCATCTGAGCTTGGTGGCCGAGAAATAGGGATCGACCACCAGCCCGGTGCGCCGGATGATTTCCGGTTCCCGGATGGCCAGCCGGCGGCAGATCTCCGCGCTGCGCCGGCACTGCCATACGATCGCGGGGTGGACGGGGCGGCCGCGGGCGCGATCCCAGAGCACGAAGGTCTCGCGCTGATTGGCGATTCCGATCGCCGCCACTGCTCGCGATCCGATCCGCGCCCGGCGAATGGCCGCCCTCCCGGCCTCAATCACCGACCGGTAAATTTCCTCGGGGTCCTGCTCGACCCATCCGGGTTGCGGGTAACGCTGGCCGATCTCGCGATAGGCGCGGCTCAAGACCCGGCCGCCCGCTCCGATCACCATGGCCGTGGTGCCGGTGGTGCCCTGGTCGATTGCGAGGATGTTTGGCGCCATTTTGACGGGCGGGGTCAGCCTTCCGGAGCTGATTTTCCCGCCCTCCGCGGACCTGAAAACTCCCGCCCAACTTAGGCAGTTGATGAGCATCGGGCAACCGAAAATTCACGCCCGCTCCCAGCTTGCCTAACCGAATCGCCGGGGCCATTATAGGCAGCGTTGTTCGGCACTCTTGCGAGGCGTCGGCGCCGATGAACGATCTGCTGGAAACCAGGGAGCACTTGATCCGCTACTTCGAGACCGGGGCGAAGCCGCGCTCCGAGTGGCGGGTCGGCAGCGAGTACGAAAAGATCGCCGTTTCGGCCCAGGACGGCCGCGCACTGCCCTTTTCCGGTCCGGGCGGGGTCGAGGAGATCCTGCGCCGGCTGGTCGAGCGTTACGGCTATACGCCCGAGGAAGAGCACGGGCGGATTGTCGCGCTGCGCGGCGAACGGGCCGCGATTACCGTCGAGCCCGGCGGCCAGATCGAGCTTTCCGGCGAACAGTGCGAGACCATCCACTGCGCCCATCGCGAGTTCAGCCGCCATATCGAGGAACTGCTCGATGTCGCCGATGAGCTCGGCGTCGAGCTGCTTGGGCTGGGGATGCAGCCGGTCAGCCGGATCGATGAGATCGAACTATTGCCGAAAACGCGCTACCACATCATGTATCCCTACATGGCGCGCAAGGGCCGGCTCGGTCAGCGGATGATGAAGCAGACCGCCGGCGTGCAGTCGAACCTCGACTACGGCGACGAGGCCGACGCGATGCGCAAGCTGCGCATCAGCATGGGGATCGTCCCGCTGCTGTACGCGATGTTCGCGAATTCGCCGCTGAGCGACGGCAGCCTCAACGGCTACCAGAGCTTCCGCGGCCACATCTGGACCGATACCGATCCCGACCGCTGCGGCATCCCCGAGTTCACCCTGCGCGAGGATGCGAGCTTCCAGGATTATACCGAGTACGCGCTCGACGTGCCGATGTACTTCCTGATTCGCGGCCATGACTATATTGATCTGACGCGGCCGCCCGGCATCACCTTCCGCCAGTACATGGAGCGCGGATGGGGCCGTGAGCGCGCCACGGTCGACGACTGGACCAACCATTTGACGACCATCTTCATCGAGGTGCGGCTCAAGAAGTATATCGAGGTCCGCACGGCCGACAGCCAGCCTCCCGCCCTGATGCTCTCGCTGCCCGCGCTGCTCAAAGGCGTGCTCTACGAGAACGATTGCCTGGATGCGGCCTGGGATATCGTCAAGCGCTGGAGCTATCCGGAGCGGATCGCGCTGACGGACGCCGCGTGCAAATTTGGACTCAACGCGCGCGCCGGGCGAGTGAGCTTCCGTGAACTCGCGCTGGAGCTGTTGTTAATCGCAATCGAAGGGCTGGCTCGCCAGCATGCGTTGAATGAGCGTGGCGAGGACGAGAGTATCTATCTGCTGCGTCTGCTCGACCAGGTGCGCAACGGCCACACTCAGGCGAGCCTGATTATCGATCGCTGGAAGGGCCGCTGGAATTACGACGTCAACCGGCTGGTCGAGGGATGTTCCTATCAGGCAGAGGCGTATCCGTAGTTATGGAGCTGGGTTATTCCGAACGCTATCTGATGGTTCTGAATGCCGCCCTGGTCGCAGCCATGGCCTACTTCGCCGCGCTGTGCGTCAATGACATCATCACGCGCCGCCTGCATCCGGCCGTCGGGCCGGCCTCAGCGGCTGCGGTCGTGGTGCCGGTGGCGACCACCCACCCACGCGGCTACTACGAACAGATCGCCCGGCGCGATATCTTCAACCTCGAACCGCCGCCCCGTCCGTCGTCCGCGCCAGCGCCGGTTGCCCGCGATCTTCACATCAAGCTGCTCGGCACCTCGCAAATAAGTTCCGGCCGGCCGTTTGCGATCGTCGAAGATACACGCACCGGCCGCCAGCTCCTCTACCGCGTCGGTGACGCGATTCCCGATACCGGCCGCTTGATGCAGGTCAAGCGCGCCAGCGTGATCATCGACCCGGGTGATGGCCAGCTCGTGACCGTAAGCATGGAATCGACGATTCTCGCACCCGCCCCGAGCGGCTCGAAACCGCTGCGTATGCGGCGGCCTCGTGGCTTCCGCGGCGGCGCCGCGGTGCGCCGCTACGGCGGCAATCACTACATGCTGAAGCGCGCGCTGCTGAACAAGAACCTGGAGAACATGGCGCAGCTCTTCACCGAGATTCGCGCCGTCCCGAACATGGTAGGCGGACATGCCGACGGGTACGTGCTCTCCGAGATTCAACCCGGCTCGATTTTCCAGCAGATCGGCCTGCACAACGGCGACATCCTGATGAACGTCAATGGGCAGGACGTGCGCGATCCGACGCAGGCCATGCAACTTTTCACCGTGCTGCGCAATGCCGCGTCGCTCACCTTGCAAGTGATGCGCGAAGGGGCGCCGGTCCAGATGCATTACACAATCCAATAATCGCGCGGCCGTGGTTCCTCCCGCGCGGCGGGACGGAGGGGCGGTGACGAGGATGGGCGGGAGGATTCGCAAATGAAATCATCGGCGGAGCGGCCACCCCTTCAATCGGTACGAATAGCGGGAGGGCTGGCGATCGCGATGCTCGCGATGGCCGGCGTCGCTTCATCGGCCATCGCGGCCCATCGCGCTGTCCGCGCCCCGGCGGCGGCGCCGGCCGAGCACGCCGGCCTCAGCGCGCCCTACGCGGCGGCCTGCGTTCTCGAGCCGACCACCGGCGCGGTGATCGCCGGCCAGCACATGCACCAGCCGTGGCCGCTCGCCTCGGTCACCAAGATGATGCTGATGCTGATCGTGGCCGAGAAGCTGCACGACGGCAGCCTCAAGCTGAGCGACCCGATCGCGACCTCCGCCAAGGCCTCGAAGATCGGCGGCTCCCAGGTCTATCTCAGGGAGGGCGAGAGCTTTTCGCTCGACGACATGATGAAGGCGATCGTGGTCCATTCAGCCAACGACGCCTCGGTCGCGGTCGCCGAATATATCGCCGGCTCGACCGACGCGTTTGTGGTGATGATGAACCAGGAAGCACGGCGGCTTAAGCTCGCCGATACGCAGTACTACTCCGTCCATGGATTGCCGCCCGGGCCGGGCCAGAGCGCGGACGCCTCGAGCGCCTACGATTGCGCTATGCTGGCGCGCGAACTGGTGAAATATCCGAACGTGCTGCGCTGGTCGGCGATCGATACCGCCCCGTTTCGCAACGGCACTTTCCAGTTGCGCAATACCAACCATCTGGTGCGCACCTTCAATGGATGCGACGGCCTCAAGACCGGCTTCTACTACCAGGCCGGCTTCAACGTGGTTGCGACCGCGCATCGCGGCGGGCTGCGCCTGATCGCGGTGGTGATGGGCTCGCCGCGCAAGGGTGAGAATTTTAACCAGGCCGCGGTTCTGCTGTCCGAAGGCTTCGCGCAATACGAGATGTACCAGGTGGCGCGCAAGGGCGAGACGGTGGATCGATCGATCGCAGTGCGCCGCGCCAGCGTCAGCGCCGTCAAACCCGTATGGGGCCAGGATGTCGCGCTGTTTCTCAAGCGCGGTGGCGGCAAAGACCACGTCAAGATCGTTTACGACCTGCCGCCCTCGATCGGCGCGCCGCTCGCCGAGGGGCAGCAACTAGGCGTCGCGCGCGTGATGCTGGACGGCCGGCAGGTCGCGGCGGCCGCGCTGGTGGCGCCGGGCACGCTGACCGCCGGCGGCTCGCTCCTCCATCGCCTGCTCGGCGGACTCTGAGCGGCGCGGCGGGAGGGGCTTCCGAAGCGCTTTCGCCCGCGGCACGATCGGGAGAAAATGGCCGCATGCTCCCCAAGCGCATCGCGACCGCGGCGGGCGGCCTCGCGGCACTCCTGATTGTGATCATTCTCGCCCTGCACTTCGGCCAGCTTCGCCACGATCGCCTGGACTGGAACATCGACCAGCAGTTTCCGCCCGGCAAGCCGTTCGTGCCGGGCGAAATCTACGCCTCCACGATGGCTGCCATCATGGACCACGAGCTGCACGGCGGTTTTGGATGGCGTCCCAACGATTTCCCGCTGTGGGGGATGCATGTCATGGCCGACAACAACGCCAACCGGCAGCTCGGGATCATCATCGCGATCCGCGACACGATGCGCGTCTTCCGCGACCATCTGACCAAGGTCTCGTCGAATGAATACGACAACAACCTGATGACCGCCGACACCGACTTCCGCAACGACTCGACTCGCTGGCTCCTGCCGTCCGCCGAATCCCGCTACCGCGACGGCGCGCGCCACCTGCGTACTTACGTCGCGGGACTCCACCGCAGCCCGCCAGTCTCGCGCGAGTTGAACCAGCGCAACGTCGAGCTCATCCGGCTCTTCCAGGCATGGACCGATATGCTGGGCGACGCGCACGCGAACCTCTACCGCACGCGCAAGGACGACGGCAGCCTGGTGCGGGCCTGGGAGGTCGACGACTACTTCTATCGCGCCCAGGGCTACGCGCACGTGATGTACTACATGATGCAGGCGGTGAAGCGCGAATATCATCAGTCGCTGACCGTCAAGCCGGTGCTCGGCACGCTCTTCGACGAGGCGATCGATCCGCTAGGCAAGGCGGCGACCATGAAGCCGCTGGTGGTTATGAACGGTTCGCCGGACGGGATTTTCGCGAACCATCGCCGCAACCTCGACGCCTACATCTCGGAGGCGCGCCAGAAGATGTACTCGATTCGCGAGGAACTCGAGCGCTGATGGTTTCATTCAGCCGCCCAGCCACGGGCAGACCAGCATCGCTCCGCCGCGCCATAGCAGCCGCAGCATCGCGGGCGCCCAGCGGCCGGGGACGCCGAGGGTCTCCGCGATCGCGCTGATTTCCCACGGCACCTCGGCGGGCATCAGCGCCAGCTTCATCCCGAAGAACAGCGGCGGCGGCGGCATCGCGATCAGCTCGTGACTCTCACCCGGTGCGATGCCGGCCTTGGTCCGCGCGATCTCGACCGCCCGCGACAACCCGCCGAGCTCGTCGACCAGGCCGCGTTCGTGCGCCGCCCGGCCGCTCCAGACGCGCCCGCGCGCCAGCTCTTCGGCCCGCTCAGGCGCAAGCCCGCGTCCCTCGGCGACCTTGGCGGTAAAATTTCCGTACAACTCCCCGACCACCGCGTTGAGCTGGCCAAGCTCGGCCTCCGACATCGCGCGCGTCGGCGAAAGCGCGTCGCTCACTTCCCGGGTCTTGGCAAAATCGACATTGATACCCAGCACCGTCATCAGCTTGCCGAGGTTGAACTTGGTATAGACCACGCCGATCGAACCGGTGATCGTCCCCGGCTCGGCGACGATCGCGTCCGCACCCATCGCGACGTAGTAGCCGCCCGAGCCGGCCACGTCGCCCATCGAGACCACCACCGGCTTGCCGCGCTCCCGGGCCTGCTTGATCGCGCGCCAGATCAGGTCCGAACCGACCGCGGAACCGCCGGGCGAATTGACCCGGAAGACGATCGCGCGAATCGCCGGGTCGAGCGAGGCGTCGCGAATCGCGGCCGCGGTTGACTCTCCGCTCATGAAATCACCGCTGGGCGGCGGCTCGCCGGCGATCACCGGGCCGAGCCCGTGAATCAGCGCAATCCGATGCGGCTGCCGGGCGCGGAACCTGAACGCGGCATGGCGCAGATAGCGGACCAGGCCGACGATCGCCTTCTCGCCGCGGTCGGGGTCGAGCTCGGCGCGAACGTCCTCCATATAGCCGACGCGATCGATCAGGCCCGCCTCACAAGCCGCGCGTGCGCTCAGGAAACCCGCACCCACCAGCTCGCGCGCGCGCTCGCCGGCCAGCCCGCGCTCCGCCGCGACGGTCTCCACCAGGATCGCCTCCCAGTCGGCGACTATCGCTTCGAGGCTCTCGCGCAGCGGCTGCGACATGCTCTCGCGGCTGAACATCTCCGCGATGCCCTTGTACTCCTTCCATTGCAGGGTCTGGGTCCCGATGTGGAGCTTGTCGAGCGCGCGCCTGAGAAACAGATTGCCGGCGGCGACGCCGAGCATCATCAGGGCGGTATCCGGATTGACGACGATTTGCGACGCGCCGGAGGCGACCAGGTACTCGCGCACGGTCGCCTGGTCGCCCGCCATCACCGCCACCACGCGCTTGCCCGCGCGCTTCACGGCAGCGAGCAGATCGTGCAGCTCCTCGGCCGTGGCGAGTCCGACCTGCAGCGCGCCGAGCTCGACGATTATGGCGCGCAGGCCCGGATCGCGGGCGGCGGCTTCCAGGGCGATGCGCAGGTCCTGGAGGGTCGGAAACGAATGGCCACGGATCCGCTCGATCAGCGAGCGCGCGGCGTGCTCGCGAAGCGCCCCTTCGAGATGGATCGCGAGCGTCGCATCGCGCGGGATACGCGCCGGCATCACGACCAGCCCGACAAACGCCGCGACGATCCCCGCGGCGATCACCAGCAGGCTCGCGCCCACCGTCGGCGCATCGAGGTAAATCGCCAGAGCGCCGAGCCCGGCCAACACCGCCGCCACAATCGCGACCCGCGCCGAACGGCCCGGAACCAGTTTCTTCAACGCTTCAAGCTTCATCATTGGTCGCCGTCAGTTTATTATATAGGCGCGGCCGGCCACACACTTTGAAAATGCGAAGATTGATCCTCACCCTCGCCCTCCTCTCGATGGTCGCAAGCCTTTGCGCGTGCGCCGCGAAGAAAAACGCCCCAGAGAATGCCGCCGCCAATCAGCCTCCCAAGGCTTCGCCGATCGCGCCCAAGGAGCACACCGCGACGCTCGAGGTCGCGACCGGCGCCAAGATCGTGGCGCGGACCGTCCTGCCCGAGGGTTTCGCCCCGACGCCGCCGATCGCGCCGATTTGGCTCCAGAACGGCAGCCAGCTTGCGCTGGTCGGCGCCAAGAGCGATCGGACCTTCGTGGTCGCCTTCGACGCCGCAACCCTCGAGAACCCGCGCATCATCGCGACCGATTTCGGCCCGGCCACGCCCGGCGGCGCGATAGTCGGCGTCGCCGCGAGCCCCGATGGCATGACCCTGGCGATGGCAGTCGCGGAGCCCGGGAACAATCAGCTCGAGCTGGTGCTGCATGACGTGATCGCGCAGGGCGCAGGCAGCCGGGTGGCGTCATTTCCGGGACAGTTCGACGCGGTGAGCATGAGCTGGCTCGACTCCCATACCATCGCGCTAGCGATGCGCGGGACGACGCTGAGGCCGCCGGCCACCGCCGGCCCTCTGCCCGCCGGCGCGCCGCCCGCGAAACCGAGCCCGGACAACGGCGGTCTCTTCATGGTCGAGACGACCGGGCTCGGCGCGGTCAAACAGTTGAAGATCAAGTGCCCGCTCTCGCATCTGAGCTGGAGTCCCAACGGCCGCTTCGCGATCGGCGACGGCGATCCGCAAACGCCGCCGATCCTGATCGATCGACCCAAAAATTTCTGCGCCGTGTTGCACAGCAAAGAGCCGATTACCGTGCTCGGATGGTCGCCGCAGAGCGAGTCGTTCCTCTACTCAACCGCGAGCGCGCGCACGATCGGCACTTTCCGCTATGACCTCGCAACCGGCACCAGCGCGCTTATCGCCGTCGCCTCCACGGCCGCAGCCTTCACCAGCAGCGGCAAGGTCCTGGCGCTCGGCAATCAGGATCTGAGCTGGCGGCGCGTGGCCGAGGCGCCGGGCGCGCCGGTAATTTCGGAACTGGCGATGTTCGAGCCGCAGGTGGGCGAGGTCCGCATCGTTCCGCTCGGCATCCGCACGCTGCCGGCGTTGCTGGTCGCGAGCCGCATGGTCTACACGACGGTCACCGATTCGGCGGCGATCGATATCCTGTCGCCCGGCCGGCCCGGGCCGCTGCGCGAGTTGATCGCCTACCTGATCCCGCCCCGCACGGCATTTCTGCTGGCCAGCGGACCGGCGCGCGGCGACGTTCTGATGAGCTGGTCGCCCGACGGCAAGGACGTCGCGGTGCTCGACGGCGACGCCAAGACCAGCGTGCTTACGATCTTCTCGCCGGCCGCCGAACTGCTCGCCCCGCCGCCGCCCCCCGAAGCTGCTGAGCCGGCCACCCCGCCCAACGCCGCTCCCAAACGTCCGCCGCCGCCCGCGCCCAGCCATAAGACACCCTGAGTTTTCGTCGGATACGTCCCGCGCGGGTTACACCGCGACACCTTACCGCTTAACGCGGCAGAACGAACATGATGGGTCGATGGTGCATTGTTCGCTGTAGTCGGTTCCAGCGGCGATCGATCAGCGCCCCGGATGCCGGCCGCTCCAGTAGGTGAACGCCGTACGGAAGGCGCGCGCGGCGCGCTCGAAGCTGTCGAAGACCACCAGGCCGCGGTCGCGTGCGAGATTCTTGGCGCGGGCCACGATCGTCTCGATATGCGCGGGATGGAGAATCACGGCGAAGGGCCGCTGCGAGCGCCGGTTGAAGGCGGCGAGCTTGTCGAGCAGTCCGACCAGGTCCTGCTCGCGCGAGGCCCACGCCATGCCGCGCAGCCCGGTCGCGATCTCCAGCACCACCGCGTCGATCGCCGGGTCGCGCTCCAGAACTTCGAGCATCCGCTCCAGGTGATCGCCGCTTAGCCCCGTGCCGATCGTGCCGCCGGCGTCGAGCGGATTACGATAGCTGCCGCCGATGATGTTGAAGAATGATTTCAGCTCCTCGTAGGAGCCGGGCGACAGAGCCGGAATCTCCAGGCCGGCGCCGGCGAAGGTGTCGGTGATAACCACCGATTGGCCGCCGGTCATCGTGACCAGCCCCATCCGGCGCCCCAGCACCGGCCGTCCGCGCGCGAACACCTCGACCGCGTCCAGCATCTCGTCCATACTCGAGACGGCGGCCGCGCCGCTCTGCGCGACCACCGCTTCCCACACCGCCGCGGCGGTCTGGAGCGACCCGGTATGCGATCGCGTGGCGAGGGCGCCCGGCTCGCTGACCCCGCCCTTCCACAAGACCACCGGATGGCGGGCGGCAGCGCTTCTCAGGCTCTCGAAGAAACGCCGCCCGTCGCGCATCCCTTCGATATACATCCCGATCACCCGGGTCGCCGGGTCCTCGCTCATCAGATCGAGATAGTCGGCCGCTTCGATTACCGTGACGTTGCCGATCGAGGCGGCCTTGTTGACCCGCACCGCGCGGGCCGCCGCCTGCAGGCAGAAGTTCACGGTATGAGTGCCGCTTTGCGAGATGAAGCAGACCTCGCCGCCGTCGTTCGGGCTGAGCCCCGGGAAATTCAGCAGGCCGGCGGCGGGATTGCAGAGCCCCATGCAATTCGGACCGACCACGGCGATGTCGGATTCGAGCGCGAGCCCGCAAATTTCCGCCTCGAGGCGCGCGCCCAGCTCCTCGCCGGTCTCCGCGAAGCCGGCCGTGAAGAAACTGACCGCGCCGACCCCGGCCGCGATACAGTCGCGCAGGATTCGCGGCGCGACCTGGCGCGGCACGGCGCTGATGGCAAGCTCTATTGGCCCCGGAATCTCGGCCAGGCTCGCGCGATTCTCGACTCCAAGCCGCTCGATTTCGGCGACCTCGGCGGGATCGATCTGCACCGAGTAGAGCCGCCCGCGAAGCCCCTGGAGCGAGCGCAGCCACATGAAGGAATTCGCGCGCTTGTCGCCAATCACGGCCACCGTGCCGGGGTCAAAGGCGCGCTTGAGGTTCTCCATCCGCCGCGCCCGCCTCGCATCGGCCGTAATCGCCGCCGGCCGCTCCCGGAAAGCGGGATCGAGAATCACGCGCGCATCGACCGCGACCAGGCCGCGCTCGTAGACCATCACCGGGTTCAGGTCGAGCTCGGAAATCGCCGGATTAGCCGCCGCGAGCCGCGAGATGGCGACGATCAGCGACGCCAGCGCCGCAAGGTCGCAGGCCGGGCGACCGCGCGCGCCGTTCAAAATCGCAGCGCCGGCAAGCGCCGCGATCATCGCGCGCGCCTCGCCGTCGGCGACCGGGGCAAGCCGCGTTACCGAGTCATCGAAGATTTCGACGAATACCCCGCCGAGAGCGACCGTCACCAGCGGCCCGAAGCGCGGGTCGCGTGCGCAGCCGACCAGCACCTCGACGCCGGCTCGCGCCATCGGTTGGACCGTGACCCCCTCGAATCGCGCACCCGGCATCCGCGCCCCGAGCTTGGTCCGGATACGTTCGAAGGCCTCCCTGACCTGCTCCGCCGAGCGCAAATCGAGCGCAACTCCGCCGACCTCGCTCTTGTGGATAACTTCGGGCGAGAGGACTTTGAGGACCACCGGGAAGCCCTGGCGCGCCGCGATTCGGGCCGCTTCGCCGCCGTCGCGCGCAGGCTCGGCCTCGGTGATCGGGACGCCGACCGCCGCCACGATCCGCTTGGCTTCGATCTCGGAAAGCGCCGTCCGCCCGTCATCGAGCGCCACGGTGATGATTTGTTGAACGCCGCCGTCATCCACGGGAAAGGCGTATAGCAGAGCTATCGGGCGAATTGAACCGAGCCTCAACGGGCTTTCCCAACTGCCCCTTGGCGGACAAAAAAAAAGGCGCCCGCGGTCGCCAGCGGCCGCCAATCGATTCATTGGTCGGTGGCGGGGTGATGCTGCCGCCGCCGGTGTTGTTATCGTTACCCCCGTTTGCGCGTGGCAACCGCAAGCGAGGTCGCGCTCAAGGTGGCGTTCTTCAGGCCGAGGACCTGCCCGAACATATACGGCACCTGCCTCGTCACCGTTACCTGAACCGCCGGATTGCCCTGATAGGTGAAAGAGCTATCATTCACCTGCAGCACATCCTTCCCGGGCGTGGGCGCATTGGCGTCATGGATACCGTTCAGTTCGGCGTAATACGTCGCATTCTGTTGAGCAGTCCGGTTGGTGGTATTGGTCCCATTCGTCGGGTAGATGAGTTCCGCTCCGGCCTTCGCGCCCGCATCGGCCGCACTCTGCAATTGAACCCAGTTGAGGTACATGACCGAGAAATCGGCACTCAGCGCAACCGCCCCCACCACCACCGGCAACACTATCGCCAA
>JBGPMT010000017.1:0-18438 GCA_041487135.1 Binataceae bacterium (SeqCode)
CAGAACTTCTCCATCCCCATGTCCGCGCCGAAGCCGGATTCCGTCACCACGTAGCCCGCGGGGCCCACCAGCTTGAGCGCGATTTGATCGGCCACGATCGAGGAGTTGCCGTGCGCGATATTCGCAAACGGACCCGCATGCACAAACGCCGGCGTCCCCTCCAGCGTCTGCATCAGGTTGGGCATGATCGCGTCCTTCATCAGGACCGTGAGCGCGCCCGCCACCCCCAGGTCGTCGGCGGAGATCGGCGTCCCTTCGCGATTCGTTCCGATCACCATCCGTCCCAGGCGCTCCCGCATATCGTTGAGATCGGTGGTGAGCGCGAGCACCGCCATGATCTCGCTCGCCACCGTGATGTCGAACCCGGTCACGCGCTCGCTGCCCTGCTCCTCGGGGCCCTGCCCGATCGTGATCTGGCGCAGCATCCGATCGCTGGTATCGATCACGCGCCGCCAGGTGATGCTGCCGGGGTCGATATCGAGCCGCGCGAAGCGGCTGCGCTCCGCTTCGCTCAGTTCGTCGGGATCGGTCTTCGCGATGCCGAGTTTCTGAAGCCGCCTCAGCATGATCCGCGTGAAGCGCCGTTGCCCCGCGCCGTCGGCCGGGCAGAGGCGGTCGAACAACTGCTTGTCGGTCTGCGCGCGCTCGTGAAACATGCGCGCGTCGATCGCCGCGGCGAGCAGGTTGTTGGCGGCCGTGATCGCGTGAATGTCGCCGGTCAGATGAAGATTGAACTCCTCCATCGGAATGATCTGACTGTAGCCGCCGCCCGCCGCGCCGCCTTTGATCCCGAAGGTCGGACCCTGACTCGGCTGGCGCACGCAGGTGAAGACCTTTTTTCCGAGATGCGCTCCCAGAGCCTGGCTGAGCCCGACCGTGGTGGTGGTCTTGCCTTCGCCAAGCGGCGTGGGCGTGATCGCGGTGACCACGACGTATTTGCCGTTGGCGACGTCCTTCAGGCGTTCGCGAATCCTAAGCTGCACCTTCGCCTTGGTCTTGCCGTAAACCTCCAGCTCTTCCGGCTTGACACCCGCCTCGGCCGCGATCCGGTCGATCGGAACCGGCGTGGCGGCCTGGGCGATCTCGATATCGCTTGGAACGGGACTCAGGATGTTGGTCAGTTTATGTGCCATCGCTCATCTCGGTTGCGTCACGATCCTCTCGGCCGCGATCAGCGTGTTCCGCACCAGCATCGCGACCGTCATCGGGCCGACGCCGCCGGGCACCGGTGTGATAAACCTGGCCCGCTTTCGCGCCGCCTCGAACTCCACGTCGCCGACGATTCCCGCCGCCGTGCGGTTGATCCCAACGTCGATCACGATCGCGCCTTCGCGAATCCACTCGCCGCGAATCAAGCCGGGCTTGCCGGCTGCCGCCACCAGGATTTCCGCGCGCGCCACTTCGCCGGCGAGATCGCGCGTAAACTCGTGGCACAGGACCACGGTGGCGTTGCGCTCCAGCAGCAGCATCGAGAGCGGTTTTCCCACCAGCGCGCCCATCCCGACCACCGCCGCGAGCCGGCCGGCCGGGTCGATTCCGGTCCGATCGATAAGCTCGATCACGCCGAGCGGCGTGCACGGGCGAAGTCCCGCCTCGCCGTTGAGCAGGCGGGCCTGGCTGGTGGGGCTCAGCCCGTCGACATCCTTCTCGGGATCGATCTCGGCCAGCGCCGCCTTCTCGAGCGCGCGCTCGGGCAGCGGCAACTGAAGCAGGATTCCGTGCAGCTCGGGATCGCGGTTCAGCCGGTAGATGAGATGGACCAGCTCGTCCTCGGTAATCTCTGGCGGCATCCGATGGACCCGCGAGGTGATGCCCACCTTTTCGCAGGCCCGCTGCTTGGTCGCCACGTAGATCTTTGAAGCGGGATCGTCGCCGACCAGAATCACCGCGAGCGAGGGGCGCACGCCGCGCTCCATGACCAGGCGCTCGACGCCGCGCCGCACCTGCTCGCGGACCGCGCGCGCGATCCGGTTCCCATCCAGTATCTGGCCGAGACCCGCTTCCTGAACCGCTTCCGGCATCGTCGGCTCAGTCGAAAACCACGGTCTTGTTGGCATACGCCAGCACGCGCGCCTCCAGATGCAGGCGCACGGCCCGCGCCAGCACCACGCGTTCGAGGTCGCGGCCCTTGCGGATGAAGTCGGCGAGCGTGTCGCGATGGGTTACGCGCACCACGTCCTGCTCGATAATCGGCCCGGCGTCCAGATGCGGCGTCACGTAATGGCTGGTGGCGCCGATCAGCTTGACGCCACGCTCGTAGGCCCGGGCGTAGGGGCTGGCGCCGACGAACGCGGGCAGAAACGAATGATGGATATTGATGCTGCGGCCTTGATACTGCGCGATGAATTCGTCGGTGAAGACCTGCATGTAGCGGGCCAGAACCAGCAGCTCGACATTCAGCGACTTCAGCAGCTCCAGTTGCTGCGCCTCCTGCGTCCGCTTGTTCTGCGGCGTAATCGCAAAATGGTGATAAGGCACGCCGCGGCGCTCGACCGCGCCCCTCAGATCGTCATGATTGCTGATCACGGCGGCAACGCTGCCCGGCATCTCGCCGATCTCCCATCGATGCAGCAGGTCGAGCAGGCAGTGGGCCAGCTTCGAGACGAAGATCGCGACCGCGGGCTTTTGGTTGGAAAAGCGCAGCTGCCATTCCATCGAATACTTCTCGGCAATCGGCTGGAATGCGCCGGCAATCCCTGGCGCCGGAATCGCGAAATCCTCGAGCTCCCATTCGAAGCGGGCGAAGAACTCCCGCGTTTCGTAATCGAGATGATTGTCGGCGTGGAGAATGTTGCCGCCGTGGCTCGAAACGAAGTCGGCGATTTCGCGCACCAGGCCCTTGTGGTCCGGACACTTCATCAGCAGGATCGCCGTCCGGCCGCCGCTTTCGTATCCAGCCATTATGTGGTTCTCACCCGTGCGCCTTGGCCTCGCGCACGAGCCTTCAGCCGGCCGGCGGGCGCCGGACCGCCGGGCGATCGGCGAGCAGCCGCTTGCGCGAGCTCCAGTCGAGCACGGTCTCGATACATTGCGCCAGTTGCTCGGGCTGGCCGACGTAGTAGTGCGTTGCGCCCTTTATCCTGACGTGTTCCTTGTCCGGCGTGGCCAGCGCGGCGTGGATGATCGGGTTGTGCGGAGCGGGCACCGCGTCGTCGGCGGAATTCTCGATCTGGATCACCGGCGTGCGGTGGATTCGCGCGGCATTCTGCGGCCCGCGGGCGTTCGACAGATCGTAGCTCCACTGGCTGAGCCACGAGCGCAGGCTCGAATAGCGCCCGAGGCCAGCGGGCGCGGAATTGGCCGTGCGCGGGTCGCCGAGATAGCACCAGTTGGGCTTGCGATCGTTGGGATCGACGGTGGTGTCGATCCAGCGCGGATCGCACATCGTGCGATGCACGCAGAAGGCGCGCTCGACTTCGGCCGTCCCGCGCCGTTTGAGCTTCTCCAGCAGCTCCTGGCACCAGGCCGTGATTCGCCGGTTGCGTGCCACCTGCGCGGCGCGGAACGACGCCACGAACGGCTTCGAGAAGGGCGGCTGATTCGGGCATTCGGGATTGTAGATGTCGAGCTTCAGGTCGCGTTCATCGGGATTCGACTCGTTGGTCACCGACGGGTCGGACCATTCGGTCAGGGTCTCGGCGCGCGACAGATGGGCCGCGATGAAAATGATCCCATCGGCCGGCTGCAGCCCGGCGCGCGTCAAATCGACCTCGTCCCCGGCCGGCGTATGGGTAACCGTAGGCTGCTCGGCCTGCGCCTGGTAGAAGAGGCTCAGAGAGCCGCCGCCCGACCATCCGACCAGGATGACTTTCTCATATCCGCATTCCTCCCGCGCCCATCGCACCCACGCGCCCATGTCGATCGCGACCTTCTCCATGATGAGCGCGCTGTCGTTCTTGGGATAGCGGCTCGCCGCGCACAGCACATGCAGCCCGGTCTCGGCCAGCGCGGTCGGCATCGGCAGCAGATGCAGGGTCGAAGAGGGATGCATGAAGAGGTAGATGGTTTTCGACGGCCGATCCTTCGGCATCAGCCGTTGGCCTTCGAGGATCGTGAGGCCCTGGCTTCCGGAGAAGCCGTAGGTTTCGGCGAATTTGACCTGCTCGGCGAACTTCAGAATCGCCGGTACCCGGATAAAGCTCTCGCCCTTGTCGGCCATCTCAACCTCGATGCGGATAAATTGATTTTCCTGCCGCGCGGGTCATCCCGGCTGATAGCGCGTCCGCTCGCGGCGGATGAGCTCGATGAGCGCGGCCGGGATATCGCGGCCCTCGCGCCGCGCATTCTCTTTCGCCTCGAGCCAGAGCGCGAGATCGCGGTAGGCGCGATCGGAATGTTGATTCCACTGGCGGTCGAGCGGCGTGGTGATTTCGAGCCGCACGCCGTTGGGATCGTGAAAGTAGATGCTCAGGAACTCATCGGCGTGATTCGTCGGACCGACCAGGTCGAGCCCGTGCTCCTGCAGCCACGCCCGCCAGCGCAGCACTTCGTCGGCCGTGTCCACTTGCAGCGCGATATGGTTGAAGATGGCGTACGCCGGATGCGTGGGAGCGGCTGCCTCGGGCAGGCCGGGTGCCTCGAAGAACGCAATGGTTGAGCCGTCGCCCATCCGGAAAAAGACGTGGAAATAGGGAAAGGGATCGCCGGTCGAGGGAATGCGGTCGTCAAACACCGAGCTGGCGAGCTCCATCCCCATGACCTTGGTATAGAACTCGACCGTCGCCGCGACGTCGTGGGTGATGTACGCCGCGTGGTTCAACATTTTGGGGATGAGCGCGGAGGTCTTGAGTTTCGCTGGAGCTTTCGCCGGCTGGCTCTTGGTTTGAACGTTTGACACGGCACACTCCTTGTTCTCTGGCACTGGTAGTAGTTTCATTCTGAAATCGTGTCAATCGGAGGATTTCGGCGGGTCATTCGCGCCCGGCGGGCGGAGTTGCACACCGGTTGGACGATGCTATGCTCCCGATCATTCCAGGGAGCGGATTATGGAAACCAGCTCGGCGGGCAATTACGAGATCGACGTTGAGGACGTGGAATACCTGCGCCACGGGGAGCAGCCGCTGCTCGCCCGCCTCTTCAGGCCGCGTGGCAAGGGCCCGTTCCCGGCCGTGGTGCAGATTCATGGCGGTGCCTGGTGCCTGATGGATCGGCTGCGCGACACGCCGCTCAACGAAGCTCTGGCGCGCAGCGGAATCGTGGTGGCGGCGCTTGATTTCCGGATGCCGCCGCAGGCGCCCTACCCGGCCTCGATGGCGGATATCAACTACGCGATTCGCTGGATGAAGTCGCGGGCTTCCGAACTGGGTACCCGCGCTGAGCTGGTCGGCATCGCGGGCACCTCGAGCGGCGGCCATCAGGCGATGCTCACCGCGATGCGGCCGCGCGACCCTCGCTACGCGGCGATTCCGCTGCGCGATGGCGCGGCGGGCGCCGACGCGAGCGTGCGTTTCGTCGCAATGTTCTGGCCGGTCATCGATCCGCTCTCGCGCTATCGTTATGCCAAAAAACTCAAGGCCGGCGGCAAACCCTATCCGGATTTCGTCGATAACGTGCTGCCGCTTCACGACGCCTACTGGAAGACCGAAGAGGCGATGGCCGAGGGCAATCCGTTGCAGGCGCTCGAACGCGGCGAGCAGGTCGAGCTGCCGCCCGCGCTCTATGTCCAGGGTGAGAACGACATCGTTCATCCGCGCGCCGATCTCGAGCGCTTCGTCGCCGACTATCGCAAGGCCGACGGCCGCATCGAGCTGGAGCTCATCGAGGGCGCTTCGGAGGCCTTCATCAGCCGCGACCCGTCGTCAGCCCAAAGCCGGCGCGCAATCGGAAAGATGATCGAGTTCGTGCATCGCGCCGTTCACTGAGCGGCGGCCGTGCTGCGATCCTCGGGCTCGCGGACGCAGCATTGCTGGATTTCGGTCTGCGCCTGGTCGCTATCGATCGGATCGAGATGCGGATGGCCGGTCAACACGCCCCATCCGATCTCTTCCCGGATATAGTAGACGCGCGGCTCGGCCTGAAGTTCGACCTGGTCGCCGGTCTCACCCGGAACGTCGCAGACCACCTTGCCTGCCGGAACGATGAAAACGTGATAGCCGCCCGGGCCGATGCGCGCGGTATCGTCGCCGCAGGTCACCGGCGGACGGAGCAGCGACCCGGCATAGCTGTACGGCCGGTAGACGTAGATTACAGCGTGCCGGGGCGGGGCTGACGCCCTCTCGAACGGGGCGCCCTGCACCGCGCATCCGGCAACCGCGGCCGCCAGCGCCCCGAGCAGAGGGAGGTAGCAGCGGCGATTCATCGGGGAGCGGAGCTTTGCTGAGCGCGGTCCGCGCCGGCCGCCGCCTGCGCCAACCGATCGGAATCGTCGTAGAGCTTCCGATCGATCTTTTCCCGCACCGCGGCGCGGGCTTCCCGCTCGAGTTCCTGATGCGTCGGCTGAGAGTAAAGCGTGTACGACTTCGATACGTGAGCCTTGGCGGTGTAGTCGCCGAGGATACGGTCGCCCTCGATAATCGAGAGCGAGGCGAACGCCGTAACGCCGTAGTCGCCCAGCGGCGCGCCCGCATAGGTGACCGGGTCGAGCGCGGTGACGATCAGCGGGATGTGGTACTCATCGTGAGTCAGTTCCTCGCGATAGGAGAATGTCACGCGCGAGTCGCTGGCGAGCGACATCGCCACGGCCGGCGGCAGTTCCTTCGGATCGCCGTCCACCAGCCGGCCTTTGATCGGCAACGGGCGAGCCGGCGCCGCGATCACCGGGGCGGAAATCGTCGGTTTCTGAACGCTGCAGCCCGATGCCGCCAACGCCAGCAAAACCATCGAGAAACCAACCAAGTATCTACGCATACGGTGGCGCCGCGAGCCCGCTTACGAGCGAGGTTGGGAAATTATAATTCCCCGGGCTCATGATTGGTTACCGCCCCGTCGAGAGGGAGCAGGTTTCGTGCCGGGGCGGATGCGAGCGTTATCGTGAATAAACGGTGGGAAACGCAGCCCACCTCCGCGTAATGCGCAAATCGTTCGCCCGTTTTCGTATGCCGCAGGGGATGGACTGTGGCGATCGACCGCGCGATCATGCCACTTAAAGGTTCGACCCGATTGTGGAGAAAAACAGGTTCGAGGGGTCCACTATGCCGACTCGTTACGATCGCGCCGCCGAGGATCTCGGCAACGTCGTTGCGCTCGAACATGTAAACGTCAGCATCCCGGATCAGGGCCTGGCGACGCTCTTCTACGTCGCCGGTCTCGGCCTGACCCGCGATCCCTTCATCATGGTCAGCACCAACAACATGTGGATCAACGTCGGGCGCAGCCAGTTTCATCTGCCGACCAACGAGCCGCAGGTGCTGCGCGGCCACACCGGGATCGTGGTGCCGGACCGCGAGGCGCTGCTGCGGCGGCTGGCGCGCGTGCGCGAGCCTCTGGAAGGCAGCGCTTTCGCCTTCCACGAGCACGAGGGGTTCGTCGAAACCATCTCGCCGTGGGGCAACCGCATCCGCTGCTACCAGCCGAACGAACGCTTCGGCCGCATCACGCTCGGAATTCCCTACGTCGAGTTCGAGGTGCCGCGCGCCAGCGCCGACGGCATCGCGCGCTTCTATCGCGAAATTCTCTCGACGCCGGCCGCAAGCCTCGAGGACGCAGACGGGCGCTACGCCCGAGTCGCGGTCGGAATCGCGCAGAGCCTGATCTTCCGCGAGACCGACCGCCCGCTCCCGCCGTACGACGGCCACCATATCCAGATCTACGTCGCGGATTTTTCCGGCCCCTATCGCCGACTCGCCGAAAAGGGACTCATTACCGAGGACGACGATCGGCATCAGTACCGCTTCAAGGACCTCATCGATCCCGGGAGCGGCAAGCTGCTGTTCACGATCGAGCACGAGGTGCGCAGCATGCGCCATCCGCTCTACATGCGGCCCCTGATAAATCGCAATCCCGCGCAGACCAACGTTCACTACGCCCCCGGATGCGACGAGTGGAACTGGCGGATGCCGGACCCCGAATGAGCCGGGGCGCGGCGGCGATCGCAAGATACGATCGGAACGCGTCCGGTACAGCACCTGCCGCCGTGAGCATCAGGATCGCCAGCGCGCGCGTGAGATAACCGGCCGCCGCCCGCTTTGAAATTTCCTAGTGCTGGTCGACCAGCCCGATAAAGCCCCAGGCCTTGCCCTTCGCGAGCCCCGCCAGCTCGCGGCCGCACTCGCGCAGGATCGGCGCCGAGGAGGTCACGTGCTGGGTGGCCGCGTACATATCGCGGAAGTAGCGCTGGATTACGCCCGCCCGCAGCGAGATTCCGCCGGCCGTCTTGTAGGCGAAGTTCGCGACCTCGGCGACGCTCCAGGTCGCGTTGTTGAGCGCCAGCCGAATCAGCGTGAACTGGCGCGTCGAGGGCCGATCGCCCCGCTCGAGCGTCTTCTGGACGCCGCTCCACGACTCATAGACGAAGGCGCGCGCGGCGCGATACTTCGCCTCGGCGTTCGCATAGGCCTCGAAAAAACTTTCGCTCTCGCGCGGCGTGCCGGTGATGCTGGTCCTGGTCTGCGCGACGATCGCGAGCTCGTCGAGGATGCGCCGGCCGGCGCCGAGCGCGAACGCCGAATGGCCGAGCGTTGCGAAGCCGATGATGCCGAGAAAAAACAACGCGCCGCCGCGCCGCGGATCGGTGGTGTCGGCGACATGGGTGTACTCGGCGGGTACGAAGACCTCCTGCATCGTGTAGTCGATGCTGGCTGTCGCCCGCAGCCCCAGCACGTCCCAGTTGTCACCGAACACGACCTGCGCGCGCGGCACGACACAAATGCGGATTTCCGGAGTGCCGTGACGGCCCGGACGCGGCTCGCCGTTCTCATGGACCACCGCACCCGTGTGGATGTACTCCGAATGCTTCACGCCGCTGCCATAGCTCCAGGCGCCGCTCAGGCGGTAGCCGTCCTTGACCGCGGCCGCCTTGCCGTTGGGAATTCCCTGCCCGCCGATCACCGGGATGCGCCCGCTGGCGAAAAGCTTTGCGGCGGCGCTCTCTTCCAGGTACGCTCCGCCGGTTCCGGTTCCGACCGCCACCGCGAACATCACCCATCCGGTAGAGGCGTCTGCGGCGGAAACCGTCTCAATAACCTCGAGCGCTTCGAGCGGCGGCAGTTCGCTGCCGCCCAGAGCTTTGGGCGCGAAGATGCCGAACAGGCGGGCGTCATTGAGAGCGTTGACCGTCTCCCCGGTAAGCATCCGCTGCCGCTCGTTGGCTTCCGCATTGGCGCGGAACAGCGGCGTCAGGCTCCGGGCCTTCTCGAGCATCGAGCCCGAATCCGTCTCGCGGGCCAAATCTGTCCGCGCGCCCGCGATCTCGCTTGCGCTCTGAAACGCCTTCGCCATGATGGCTTTTCTCCTCGCAGTCCTTGCTTTCGCGATAGTCCGGTTCGTTCCCGGTTGTGGCAGGTACTATTGCATATCGCGCCGGGCAACCAAGTGAGACGGGCCGCTCCCGAATCACCCGGCGCCGAGCAATCGCGCTGCGGTGCCTCCCATGATCATCGAGAGGTCGCTGTTCGGCAGCTCGCCGGCCAGGCCGAGCAATTTCACGGGAGCGGGATCGCCCACCGGATAATCGCTGCCGAGCACGATCCGATCCGCGCCGACCCGCTGAATCAGCGCCGCCAGCGTCGCCGGATCGTAGACGCAGCTATCGTAGTAAAAGTCGCGCAGATAGGCGCTGGGCTGGCGGCTGATATTCATCGCGGTTTCGGGCTTGTCGGTGAGATTGCGGTCGAGCCGTCCCATGTAATGCGGCATGTAACCGCCGCCGTGAGCGACCACGATCTTCAATCCCGGGAAGCGGTCGAGCACTCCCTCATAGATCATCGAGGTCATGAACCGGGTTTCCTCGATCGATTGTCCGATCGAGTTCCACATCGCATATTTCTGGAACCAGGCATCCTTGACGCCGTCGGGATGCACGAAAGCGGTCACACCCAGCTCGCGTATCGACGACCACAGCGGATGGAATCGCGGCTCGCCCAGGTAGGCGCCGTCGACGTTCGACGGCAGATTCGCCACCCGAAGGCCAAGCTCACGCGCCGCGCGCTCGAGCTCCGCCATCGCGAGATCCATCACCTGCAGCGGCAGCGTGAAGCTCCCCACAAAGCGGCCCGGGAATCGCGCGACCCACTCGGCTATCAAGTCGTTGAGACGGCGATTGAGCTCGAGCGCCGGCGGGCCTTCGGCCCATCCGAGCGGCGAGATTACGGTGCTCGCGGTGATCACGTGAATATCCACGCCGCGCGCCTCCATGTCCTCGATCTGTTCCGGCGCGGACATCATCTTCGCGAACACGGGCGGCCATCCGCCGGGCGGCTTCAGCAGCGGGTGCGCGCCGAAACCGGTGAGCACGCTGTACCGCTGGGCGAGTTCGAGGATTTCTTCGTCGAGAAAATGCGCATGAAAATCGATCACCGGAGGCTGGCGCGCGTTCTCTGCTGTCTTGCCTGCGTCCATGACGGGTCCTTCGCTTCGCGTGCCGGCGTTAGTCGCGCACCGCATCGCGAATCCCCAGCCGTTCCATGCGCGGCAGCACCTCGTCGCGCAGGATCGGCAGATCATCGAGAAAGTTCACCAGCGCGGTCGCCATCCCGTCGAGGCCGGCATCGCTCATGCGCTTGTAGGTCTCGGCGACCTCGTCCGGATCGCCCTTCACCAGGAACGTTCCGGTGCCGCTGACGAAGCGCTCGCGCATCCCGGCCCGCGCCTCGGCCGGGATGGAGCCGGAATGCCGATGCATCTCGTCGAGAAACTCCACCACCTTCCAGTCGCCCCGCTCGTGAACGATGTAGTGATAATACTCGTCGGTCTCGCGGCGGGTCTTGCGGCAGAAGAGATGCCCGCTGGCGTAGATCCCGAAGCGGCGGTCGGCGCCGTGGCGGATGGCGCGGATTTCATCGGCGAGCCCGTCCAGGCTCACGATCAGCATGAACAGGCAGTCGGCGTGGCGCCGGGCGAACTTGCGTCCGGTGGGCGATGATCCGGCGCTGATCAGCAGCGGAGGTTCACCGCCCCAGGGCTTCGGATTGCTGAGCACGCCCTTCAGATCGAAGTAGCGGCCCTTGAAGTCGAACGGCTGGTCCTCGGACCACATCCGCTTTACGATCGTCAGCCATTCTTCGGTGAAGGCGTAGCGCTCGTCGTGCTCCGCCATCGGCACGCCGAACAGCGCGAACTCCGGCGGATTGCCGCCCGAGACGATATTGACGCCGAAGCGCCCCTCGCCGATCTGATCGCAGGTGTTGATCTGTTTGGCCGCGAACACCGGATGCAGAAACGGGGCGTGGATAGTGCTGAAGATAGTGATTTTTCTGGTCGCCGCCAGCAGTCCCGCCGCCCAGGTCAACGGCTCCAGGACATGCGACTCGGTGGGCGCCTCGCCGCCCATGCCGAGCCAGTTCGCCAGCGGCAGGAGAAAATCCAGCTCCGCTTCTTCAGCCGCCAGGGCCAGCGCCCGGTTGGCTTGCCAGGTGGGTTCCCATCTTTCGGGCGCCAGGGTTTTGGTGATGCCGCCGGAACAATTCGAGCAGAACATTCCGAGCTTGAATTTCCGATCGCTGATTTTGCGCGGCATGTCCGGCTGCTGCCTCGGCGGCCATCAGAGCCGATAGGGAATCTGCTCCGGCCCCGGCGCCTGGGTCAGCGCATGGGTGTGCGGGTCGACCATGTTCTGCGGGAAGCCGCCGACCCGCTCGCTGCGGACGATGATCGCGACTGTGCGATCGTCGCCGGCATACTCGGCGTGCAGCAAGCCCGGCGGCACCACGTCGACGTAGCCCGGGGCGACCACGTAATCCCCGATCGGCTCGAGCGTGGCGCGCGGCTGCGAGCCGTCGTCGACCCGCCGAAAGCGCACCACCCGCTCCTCCCCGCTCAAAACGCCGTAGACGGTCCAGGTATGGGCATGGTCATGGACCGGCGTGTCGTCGCCGGGGCGTTTGACGAGCCCGTTGATCACGAAGCGGTAGTCGGGGTCTTCGTAAAACAGCAGGTTCTGCGCGCGCCGGCTCTGGGGGCCGGGCGCAGGCCAGGATCGCGCGCTTTCGCGCAGCGCCTCGGACTCCAGCAGCATCGGCAGCAACAGGCCTATCTTCCGCCAGCGCTCTTCAGCGGAGAGCTCCTCGCGCCAAAGCGCCCGCGCGGCCTCGACGAACGGACGCAGGATCTCGAATCCGCTGGCGCTCATATCACGACCTCCCGCCGCGGCCGTGTTCTCGTCGGTTTCCCGTTCGGCCGCGTTCGAATAGTTGCCTATCACGCCCGCTTCGGACCGCACAAACGCGGAGCGGCGCGGTCCATAATCACCCCCGCGCCGGTCATCGCATCTCGGCGAAGAAGTCAGCCACCAGCCGGTTGAAGCGCGCCGAGTGCTCGATCTGGGTCCAGTGCCCGCAGCGGCCGAAGATGTGCAGTTGTGCGCGCGGTATCATCTCGAGCAATCGATATGACGATGAGAGCGGGATGATGCGATCCTCGCGCCCGTGGATGATCAGCGCCTCATGCGGCAGCGCGCGAAGCTTCGACTCGTCCACGGCCATCGCCTCGATCCAGCGCTGACGCGGAGCGGGGAACATCGCCGCATACGCCTCCTGGATCCCCGGCCGGATACCAGCCTTGTAGCGCAGCTCGGCAAGCTCGTCGGTGACCAGGTCGCGGTTGAACGCGAACAGATCGAGCAAACGGCGCATGTTCTCTAACGACGGGGTGTAGCCCCAGGCCTCGTCCAATCCGGGGGTAAGCTCGAAACGCATTCCGGCGCTGCCCATCAGTACAAATCTTACGATCCGCTCCGGATAGCGCGTGGCAAGATGCAGCGCGAGACCGCCGCCGAATGAGTTGCCGACCAGACCGACCTTGTCCAGCTTGAGCGCATCCAAGAAGCCGATAGCATGTCCGACCCAGGTATCCATGTCGTAGCGGATGCCCGACGATCGTTCGGTGTAGCCGAAACCGAGCAGGTCCGGCGCGATCACGCGAAACTCTTTGGAGAGCTCGGGTATCACCGGCCGCCAGTTCGCCCAGGCGCTCACCCCGGGGCCGGAGCCGTGCAACAGCACAATCGGCAGGCCGGCACCGTGATCGTGATAGTTGGTCAGGATTTCGCCCGCCCGGATGCTGCGGCCTATTTCAGGATTGTCGCTCATCGTTGGTTCTCCTATGTCGCTCCTCTATCGCAGCGGCCGATCGCGATTAGAAGCGCCGCTTCCGGGCGCTCGGGCCAGACCTGCCGCCGAGTTGTCTATAGCATTGGAAGCCCGCCGCTGTAGATGCTCGGAACACCGAACGGCCGAGCGCGCAAAGCCAGTCGGCCGCTGATCTACGCCGGGCTGCTGAAATCCGCGGTCGCGATTGGCGCGCGCAAAGCCGCGGCTTCAACCGCCAGCTTCATTGCCAGCGATGGTTCGCCACCGCTCATAATGACGAACCCGGCTGCGTGCGGCCGGAGCGAGTCGATCAGCTTGAGGTTTTGCGCAAGCGTGAAGTTTCGCACCCGTTCATCGCTCATTCCCTCGTAGACATCCAGATGACTTGCGACCGATCTCAGCTCTCGAACCCGGCTTTTCAGATAACGCGCCATAGCCGCATTGCGGATCGGCAAGATCCCAATCACCGGCGTAATCCGCAGCGGGCGCACCCGTTCGATAAATCGCAGCGCCTGTTCCACGTCGAAGACCGGCTGAGTGAGCGCGAAGCGCGCTCCGGCCGCGGTCTTGCGCGCCAGCAAATCAAGTTCGCGGGCGGGATCCGCGCGATACGGATTCGTCACGACGCCCGCGTACAGGGCGCGCTCCGCCCTGGCCTCGCCGCTTTTGCGCGCGATGTGCATCTTGAGTTCGCCAATAACGCGCAACAGGCCCACCGCATCGAGCTGGTTGAACTCGAGTCCCGCGCCCGTCGGAAGCCGGTCGCCCCGCAGCGCCACCACGCCGTCAATGTCAGAGGCCGCCGCCGCCAGGAGGTCGGATTTGAGCGCCAGCAGGTTGCGGTCGCGGCATGAGACGTTGAGCACCACGGGAATCTTGAGCCGTTGCTTGATTGTCATCCCGAAAGCGAGCGCGGAGAGTTTCACCCGCCCCATGGCGTTGTCCGTCAGATTAACCGCTCCAATCGTGCCGGCCAGCGACTCCAGTTTTCGCAACAGGGGCTCCATGTCGATGCCACTCGGCGGACTGAGCTCGAGCCAAATCGCGAGTGTGGGGTCCGCAAGCTGTCGGGCAAGTTCTGACATGCTAACAACTCATGCCCGTATCTGGAGTTCGCCCGCCGGCGCATCGAGCTCCCTGGTCAAGAGTTCGATGTCCGATTGCGAAAGCGCAAAGTATTTCGCTTCCGGGTGATGCACGACCAGGGCGCTGACTGATGCCTCGGGGTCCATCATGAAACCTTCCGTCAGGCGCACGCCGATATGCCGCTCGGGGTCGAGCAGGCGGAACAGTGCCGCCTGATCCTCCAGCCGCGGGCAGGCGGGGTAGCCGAACGAAAAACGTTTGCCTCGGTACCGTGCCTGGAACAGCCCCTTCATCCCGAGACCCGGCGGGTCCTCGATTCCCCACGTCTGCCGAATCCTGAGATGTAGCAGCTCCGCGAAAGCCTCCGCCCCTTCGAGTGCGAGCACCTGCAGGACGTGCGACTTCAGATATTCGCCTTCGTCCTTCAACTGCGCGGCGAGCGCGCGAACACCCGGCCCAACCGTGGTCACGAAAAGACAGATGTAATCCGCGCCTGGCGTCTCGAGCGGTGCGACGAAGTCGGCGACACACAGATGAGGCGGCTCAGACTGGCGGCCGAAAACCAGGGTCTCGAGGCAGCGGCCGTCGGGGCCGTAAATCAGCAGCCGGCGCCGATCGGACTTGGCCGGAAAAAACCGGTAAACCGCGCTGGCGCGGAGGTCCGCGCGCTCGATCATCTGGCGCTGCATCGATTCGACTACCCGTCTTAGTTCGGTCGCCTTTGAATCTCCCGAGGCGAGCACCCGCTCCGCGTCGCGCAATCCCAGGTGTCGCGAGTAGAGCATCGCCGGGTTCATGTACGGAAAGATTTCCGCGAGATCGAAATCGTCGAGCACGTGAAGCTCGAGATCGGGCGGCAGCGGAATCGCGCCGTCATGCCGCACCGCTGAATCGACCCGGCCCGGCGAGGCGGTCGAAACCGGCGCCGCTTGCCTGACTTCCAGCATGCGCGCGGTCTCGCGATCGAGCCGCTCGGACAGTTTCTCGCGCCGCTCCGGGTCCATGATTTGATGGGCGAGAGCCAGGCCCTGCATGGCATCGTTGGCGTAGGCCACGAGCCCGCCATATTCCGGCGCGATCCGGGTGCGGGTGAAGCGCGCCGAGAGCGCCGCGCCGCCGACCAGCAGCGGACACGCAACGCCGGCCGCCTTCAGGTCCTGTGCGGTCGACACCATCATGTGCGCCGACTTGACCAGCAATCCGGACAGGCCGATGGCGTCCGGACGGTGTTCCGCATAGGCGCGGATCAACTCCTCGGGCGGCACCTTGATGCCAAGATTGATCACGCGATAACCGTTGTTGGTCAGGATGATATCCACCAGGGTCTTGCCGATGTCGTGGACGTCGCCCTTGACCGTGGCAAGAAGGATCGTGCCGCGCGCGGCAGTCTCATCCTTCTCCATGTGCGGCTCAAGATACGAAACCGCGGCCTTCATCACCTCGGCGGACTGCAATACCTCCGCCACGATCATCTGATTGGCGTTGAACAGGCGCCCGACTTCGTCCATCCCGCTCATCAGCGGGCCGTTGACGATCGCGAGCGGCTTGCGCTCGGCAAGCGCCAGGTCGAGGTCACGCAAAAGGCCGTCGCGCGAACCCTCGACGACGTAGCGCGCCAGCCGCTCGTCGAGCGTCAACGAGAGACCGCTTTCGACCTCGGGCACACTGACTCGCGCGCGGAAATGGGCGGTGAACGCCGCAATCGGATCCGCGCCGCGCGGCCAGATCAGGTCCTCGGCAAGCTGCCGCTCGAGGGCGGAAATCGACGGGTAGCGCTTGAGCTTCTCGGCATTGACGATCGCCATGTCCAGTCCCGCCGCCACGCAATGGTGGAGCATCACCGAGTTCAGGACTTCGCGCCCGGCTTCCGGCAATCCAAAAGAGACGTTGGAGACGCCCAGCACGGTCTTGCAGCGCGGCAGCGCGGCCTTGATGGCGCGGATTCCCTCGATGGTCTCCGCCGCCGAGCCCGTGTAGGTCGCGTCGCCGGTGCCGATCGGAAAGACCAGCGGGTCGAAAAACAGGTCCTCGTCGGTGATTCCGAAGCGGCCAGTCAGCAGTTCGTGAGTGCGCCTGGCGATCTCAAGCTTGCGTTGACGCGTTACGGCCTGCGCCTGGCGCTGGTCCTCGTCGATACAGCCGACCACCAGCGCCGCTCCATAGCATCGCGCCAAGTTGACGATTTTGGTCAGACGCTCGGAGTCCGGCCCGTCTTCGAGGTTGATCGAATTTATCAGCGCCTTACCCTGCGAGCGCTCGAGCCCCACCTTGACCGCATCGGGATCGGTCGAGTCGATCATGAGCGGCACCCGGACCTGCCGCGTCAGGAGCTCCAGGAATCGGCCGAGATCGTCGCACTCGTCGCGATCGGGGTCCTGCAGACATATATCCAGCACGTGAGCGCCGCGACGCACCTGAGCGCGGCCAACCCCGGCGGCATCGTCGAACTTGCCGGCATTGACCAGGTTCTTGAATCGCCGGCTGCCAAGCACGTTGGTCCGTTCGCCCACGAGTATCGGCCGCGTCTGTTCGTCGATCACCAGGGTCTCAATTCCCGAGATCGCTGAGCGGCGGGCCGACACGGCCGCGCGGGGAGAATAACGGCCCGCCATCGCCGCCAGCGTCCGGATATGCTCGGGTCCGGTGCCACAGCATCCCCCGACCAGGTTCAGCCAGCCCTGTTTGATGAACCGCTCGATCTTGGCCGACAATGCCAGCGGCGTTTCGTGGTAACGCCCGTCTTCATCCGGTAATCCGGCGTTGGGCACACAGGCGACCGGGAAGCGGCTCAGTTCCGCGAGCGTGCGCAGATGATCGGTCATGAAGTCGGGCCCGGTCGCGCAGTTGAGTCCTATCCACAGCAGGTCATGATGGGCCAGCGAGACATAGAACGACTCGATGTCCTGCCCAGCCAGCAGCGTGCCCGTGGTCTCGACCGTCCCCTGAACGGCCACTCCCGCCTCGACACGAAGCGCGGCCTTCGCGCGATCGATCGCGAGCAGTCCCGCCTTGGCGTTGAGGGTATCCTGGACCGTTTCGAGCAGCAGGACGTCAGCTCCGCCCTCGAGCAAACCCAGGGCCTGCTGGTAGTAGGCGTCGGTGAGTGCACTGAAGGTGATTCCGCCGGTTACGGAAATGGTCTTGGTGGTCGGACCCATCGCTCCGACCACGAAGCGTGGCCGCTCTGCGGTGCTGAATGAATCGGTCATCTCGCGCGCGACGGCGGCGGCCTGACGATTGAGCTCGCGCGCCCGGTCGCCCAGGTTGAATTCGGCGAGCACGACCGAAGTAGCGCCAAACGTGTTGGTCTCGATCAGATCGGCGCCGGCCTCGAGGAAACTCGTATGCAGCGCACGGATCACTTCCGGCTGTGTGACAACCAGCTGTTCGTTGCAACCCTCGTGGCAGACGCCGCCAAAATCCGCCGCGTTCAGGCCTCGTTCCTGGATCGATGTGCCGAGCGCGCCATCGATCACCAGGATCCGCTCGCGCATGCACTCGCGTAGTCGCTCAAGCCTCGATCGTTTGGCACCCATCTTAAGACGAAGATGCTCCGCGCAACGATCGCTTGCGTCAATGCGCAAATCTTGCGAAGATCGCCACACGGCGTGGTCATAGCGGAATAAACTACATCTTTTAGCCGCGAACCTGGACGATTATGCTAAACCGGCCCCTGGATTCGATCGATCTGAAAATCCTGCGCCAGTTGCAGGACGATGCCGCCATTCCGAATGTTGCGCTGGCGCGCAAGGCGGGACTGTCCCCCTCGCCCTGTCTCCGCCGCGTTCAGCTGTTGGAAGAACAGGGCGTTATCCGCCGGCGTGTGACGCTGCTGGACCCCGCCGCGGTCGGGCTCGGGATGAACGTCTTCGTTCAGGTCACGCTCGAAAAGCAGACTGAGCGGACATTACAACAGTTTGAGCGGAAGATCCTCGAGTACCCGGAGGTGCTTGAGTGCTATCTGATGACGGGCGAGGCCGACTATCTGCTGCGCGTGGTGCTGCCCGACATGGAATCCTTTGAACGGTTTGTGGTTGACCGTCTGACGCGAATTACCGGCGTCGCACGGGTCCGCTCGAGCTTTGCGATGAAGCAAGTCAAGTACACTACTCGACTGCCTATTTAGCCGTCTCGCTAAAGCGCCGACCGGACCCGCCGCGGCATTACTAAC
>JBGPMT010000018.1:0-17952 GCA_041487135.1 Binataceae bacterium (SeqCode)
CGAGCTCCGGCCAGATTTTGGCGGTCTCGAGATCGAAAGCTAGGAGGCGTCTCATGAAGCCATTCTCCGTCTAACTCCTGTTTAGTCTGACCCGGATAAAACCGCCGCTTCGGCGGGTCCCCTCGAATTAGGGGAGAGGGTTCGTTCATTCAGTCGGAAGATCAAGCCACACCCCAAAATAGCCACGATCATCGCCGCCGCGGTCCCAGCCACCACGAATTACCGCGGAACACGTACCCGTGAGGCGAGGATAGCCGGCCTCTTTCAGCCTACCTCGATACACCCTCGCACTCTCACGAGGGAGATAGCCAACAGTTTGCCCGTCGATGTCAACGCGAACCGCTCTATTGTCGTGAGGGTTGTCGTCTTCAAGAATAACTGTTGCTTGGGCAATCTTGTTCGCACCATCTTCAGAGCGACCGCCGCAAATGCTTTCCAACGCGCGTTGGTAATGCGACTCCCCAACCACTTCAATCTGAAATGTGGCTGACCCAGCTAGGTGACCTAACGGCCCGGAACTAGTTGTTCGAGCAGACCCTCGAACCGCGTGCCACGTTACATACGCGATCACGATCAGAACCAGTAGCCAGACGAGAACCATTGCGCGAACCCTAACTCCTGTTTAGCCTGACTTGGATAAAACGGGTTTTGGTCGGGCTAAGCCGAAGTCGCCGACGGCGACCTGGGCGGCAACCGCTTCGCTTGTAACAACTTCTTCCATGTCCGACAATTTTTCCCCAGTTTTAGGCCGACCGGTCACTCCGGTTGTAGTCGGCAATTCGGAAAATGACCCACTACCCGACTCTGGGTAGTGTTGTTTTTAGAGGTGACCAGCAGCTATAAATCGCTCAGGTTCGAGCCGGCTGACACTCGACGCCCGGGGAGAGCAAGCATGGGAATTTTATCCTGGATTCTGGTCGGACTGGTAGCCGGTTACATCGGCAGCCGCATCGTGAACAAGAGCGGCGAAGGGTTCATGCGCGATGTCGTGCTGGGGATTGTCGGCGCGCTGGTCGGCGGCGCGATCTTCACGCGGCTCGGCTATGCCGGCGTAACCGGGCTCGATCTTTGGAGCATCCTGGTCGCGGTGGTCGGCGCGGTGATCGTGCTGGTGATCTATCACGCCGTGATGGGTAGCAGAGCCGGCGCCTAGCAGGGTTCGGCGGCAACCGGCCTACGCGAAACGCGCCTGGACCACGCGCGCAGCGCCGGCGAGATCGCGCATCACTTCGACCTTGATCGCGCCTGAGTCGCGGCAGAGCCCGGCAACCGCTTGGGCCTGTGCGGCGCCGACCTCGACGATCAGCGTCCCGCCGGACTCGAGATGGCCGCGAATCGACGCGGCGATGCGCCGATAAAACGTGAGCCCGTCGGGTCCCGCGTAGAGCGCAATCGGCGGTTCGAAGTCGCTAATCTCGGGCGCCAGCGGGGCCGAGTCCTCGACATACGGCGGGTTCGACACGACCAGGTCGAATCTCGCGTCCTTCACGGCCTCGAAGAGGTCGCCGCATACGAAATCAACGCGGCCGCTGAGCCCGAGGCGTAGCGCATTGGCACGTGCGATCTCGAGCGCCGCCGCGCAGATGTCGGCCGCGACGATGTGCGCGCGCGGAGCGTTGGCCGCGAGCGCGAGCGCAATGCATCCCGAGCCGGTGCCGAGATCGAGAATCCGGGCCTCAGGCGCTTGCGCGATAAGCGCCAGCGCCGCATCGACCACCGCTTCGGTCTCGGGGCGGGGAATGAGCACGGCGGGATTGACGATCAGGTCGAGCGCGTAGAATTCGCGATGGCCGGCGATGTAGGCGAGCGGCTCGCGAGCGGCCCGGCGCGCGATGAATTCCTCGAAACGCGCGAGGGCCTCCGGGCTCGGGGAATGGAGGCCGGCCAGAACTTCGGCGCGGGTGGCGCCGCACGCCTGGGCCATCAGCAACTCGGCATCGAGGCGCGGGTCCGCGACCCCCGCCGCCGCCAGCTTGCCGACGGCGCGGTCCAGCAGATCGCGCACGAAGGTCGCGGATGTGGCGGCGCGGGCAAGCATGGAACTTACGCGGCGCCCAGCGCTTCGGCCTGCTCGCGAGTGAGCAGCGCGTCGATAATCGAGTCGAGCGCGCCGTCGAGCACCTGGTCGAGCTGATGGAGGGTCAGGTTGATGCGATGGTCCGTGACGCGCGATTGCGGGTAGTTATAGGTCCGGATTCGCTCCGAGCGATCGCCCGTCCCGACCATCGAGCGCCGCGTCGCTGCGATCTTCGCCTCCTGCTCGGCGCGCGCCTGGTCAAGCAGGCGGGCGCGCAGAATTTTCAGCGCCCGGGCCTTGTTCTTGTGCTGCGACTTCTCGTCGCGGCATACGATCACGATCCCGGTCGGCAGATGGGTGATACGCACGGCCGAGTCGGTGGTGTTGACGCTCTGTCCGCCAGGCCCCGACGCGCGCATCACGTCGATCCGGAGGTCCTTCTCCTCGTTGATATTGACCTCGACCTCGTCCGCCTCGGGCATCACGGCGACCGTCACGGCCGAGGTATGAATCCGGCCGGCGGCTTCGGTGGCCGGGACGCGCTGCACGCGATGGACCCCGCCCTCGAACTTGAGGCGGCTGTAGGCGCCGCGTCCGGTAATCTGCGCTATCGCCTCCTTCAATCCGCCCAGGCCGGTGGTGCTGAGGCTCAGCGGCTCGACCTTCCATCCGCGGCGCTCGGCATAGCGCGTGTACATCCGGAACAGCTCGCTGGCGAAGAGCGAAGCCTCCTCGCCGCCGGCGCCGGCGCGGATTTCGAGAATTACATTGCGCTCGTCGTTGGGATCGCGGGGCATCAGGAGCTCGCGCAGTTTCGCTTCCAGCGCAGCCTGTTGCTTCTCCAGACCGGGCAGCTCGGCGCGGGCGAGATCGCGCAGTTCCGGGTCGCTTTCGACCAGCGCCCGGTGATTGGCGATCTCCTCGCTGACCCGGCGACAGGCGCGGATGGCGGCGACCACTTCCTCGAGCTGGGAACGCTCGCGCCCGAGATGAGCGTACTCGCGGTGGTTGGCGATAGTCGCGGGATCGACGAGTTTGCGTTCCAGCTCGTCGAAGCGCTCCTCGATTCCCTTAAGCTTGTCGAGCATGGCGAAGCGGCTCATGGCGGCCGCCGGTGAATCCGATAAAAAAACGCGGCAGCGTGTGATTACGTTGCCGCATCGAGGACCATTCCCCCGCCCACCCGGACACGCAATCGCGCCGCGGGCGGCGGGAGTTCCAATGCTATTTTATGCCGTATTTGCGCCTGAAGCGCTCGACACGGCCGGCCGAGTCGACCAGACGCTGGGTGCCAGTGTAAAACGGATGGCATCGCGAGCAGACCTCGACGTGCAACTCCTTGACGGTCGACCGCGTCTCGAAGGAAATGCCGCACGAACAGGTCACGACACAGCGCCGATACTCCGGGTGAATTCCTACTTTCATCTGCTTACCGCTACTTGCCGCGGATTATACCAGCGCCGCGGGTCTCATTCAATTCGGGGGTGGGTGGGACCTTTCGCGGCGGTAGCGTTCGCGCTTGGCCTGGTCTGCGCGCCGGGCTTCGGCGCGCAGACCCTGGAGCTGGCACCGGTGGCTCCGGCTGCCAGGCAGCCGGAGCCACCGGCAACGCCGCCGGCCACGGCGCGCGCCGTGGCCGGCGGGACGAAGCCGCCTTCGGGCGGCTTCGCCTTGGCGGGGACCACCCTCTTTGCCCCGCTGCTCCAACTCGTGCCGCCCGGCCCGGGCCGGGCGGCACGAGCCGTCAGTCTGTTCAATCAGCAGGCCGGCTTCTACCGCCGCATCCTGTTCCATCCGATCCTCTCGCCGGAACTGAGCAAGGTCGCCGATCTGATGCCGCCGCGAGGCGTAACCCTCTTGCTCGCCACGTCGCTCTATTCCCGCGACGACATCCCCTGGCAGTATGACCTCGACGGCGCGCATAGCATCTGGGTGACCGGCGCCCCGGCCGGGGAGAACTATCTCTTCGCGCTCGCCCCGCCCGAGCCGCTGCCATTGCAAGCCAACCAGTTCCTCAGCAACTTCACCCTGCGTCCAGTCGCCGACGACGCGGGCGAGAAGCCTTCGAGCGTCATCGGCGAGCTTGGAGCGAAGCTCCGGCTCGACGGCTACGACCCGCACAGCTCCGTCGACCTGCCGGCTGCGGTGCTCCGGGAGTGCTACGGCGATCTGAGAGCGCCGTGGGACACCATCCCCGGACAATTCAACCATCATGATCGCGCTGCGCTGGATCGGCTGCGCCGCGATATGCCGGCGCTCTACTCGCGCCTTCAGCCATATTTTCACGTGAGCAACGTGCTTGACGAATTCGCTCCGGGTTCGGGCAACCCGCTGGTGCTGATCAATCTCGACGCCGAGGTCCGCCGGGAAGCGTTCAAGCGCTTTCCCCACTTCGCGGCCTTCTACTCGCGGATCGCGCCGCGCATCGAGGTCACGATAATCGCGGATAACCGTGCGGGCGGTGAGTGGGCGCGGATCCGGTTCGATCGCGGCCGCATCCAGCTGGTCTTCCTGGATTCATCCGGGATGCTGCGGCCGTTCGATTCGAGCTTCGCACCCGACGGTCCGGCGCTGGCCCCGGAGGCCGTGATCCACGGCAGCTACCGGGTCACGATGCGCCTCCGGTATACGCGCCTCAAGCTGACCTTCGGACTCGACGATCTGACCTTTACGACCGACTACTCCCGGGACCGCGACGGCATCCGCTTCGTCATCCGGATGCCCTCGCCGCCGGCGCTGGTCGCCCCGCCGATCGTCCAGCAGGTGATCCGAATCCTGGCTGAGCGCTTCATGGCCACGATGGCGGTAGGGCACGGCGGCATGATCATCACGCTTGATTCGCACGCCACCGGCGCCAACCGGACGGGGCTAGCCGCCCAGTGGCGCGCCGAGCTCAGCTATTCGCCGGTGCTCAGGGTGCTGGCACATGTGGCGGACGCGATCGCCAACGCGCATAACGAGGCGGTGCGCGAAGATGAACGCCGCATCGGCGAGGAATTGTTCGACGCGCTCCTGCACGACTACAATAGCGTCCGGCCGCAGCTCCTCGCGCTCGACGGACCGGCGCCGGGCGTGACGCGCTGACGGCTGGCAAGCATGGACCATTCGGGCTATGAGTCATCTCTGATCTGGCCCGTCCCCGGCCGGGCACCATCGTCTGAGGAAGAGCAGTGATTACACCAAACGACTATGTGCCGCGCGCGGGACTCTCGATCCCGATTGTCACCGTGCTTGACAGCGACGGCCGCGTGCTGGCCGACGAGCAGCGCGCGGCGATTCGCTTCGCCGTTCAGGAGGGCAAGGGTGCCGACATCATCTTTGCCGCCGGCACCAATGGCGAATGGAACCGGCTCGACAATCCGCGCCGTCAGAAGGTGTGCGAGCTGGCGGTCGAGGAGTGCCGGCATCTGAGCAGCTCGGGCACGCCGGTCGAGGCCTGGCTCGGAATCACCGGGCACACCCGGGCGGAGACCATCGAGAACCTGGAGCACGCCCTCGACCTCGCCGCCGACGCACTGGTGGTCGCACCGCTTGCGATAACTGACGTGCCCAACGTGGTCCAGTTCGTGGCGCACGACATGGGCCAGGTCTTCGAGCGCCATGGCCGCGCCTTGCCGGTCTTCCTCTACGAGAACGCCGACATCGCAGCGCCCGGAAAGCCGCTCCACCTCGATACGCGCGATGTCGCGGAGCTGAGTCGGCTCGATTACGTCCGCGGGATCAAAGTCACCGCCGATCGCGAGCTGCTCGATTCCTTTATCGCCGCCGCGCCATCGTTCAGTGCGAAACACCCCTTCCCGATCTACGCTGGCAACGCCTACCTGATCTTCGACCTGTTTACCCCCTTTAGCGGCCTGCTCGGACGCATCCACGATCCCGCCCACCAGCATCGTGATTTGCCGCTGCAAGGCATCGTATGCGGCCCGGCCAACATGTCGCCGCGCGAATGGAAGCGCGCCTGGGAAGTCGCGATGGCCGGCGACCGCTCCCTGATGGATCGCTATCGCGAAGTGCTGCAGTGGTATTCCGACATCTGCTTCTTCGCGCGCGGCTCAAGCGAGGTTTCGCTTTCGATCGCGTGCCTGAAAGCCTCGCTGGCCGAGCTCGGCGTGATCACCAGCGATGCGGTGGCGCGCGGCACGCCGGCCTTCGATTCCGACGAGCGCCGCGAGTTCGGCCGGCGCTTTCACGCGCTGCGCGAGCGCGCCACCGAGCTGGTTGAGCCCGGATGCGTGAGCGAGCGCGCTTCGCACTCGGCGGGACCCGCGCGTTATGGCTGAAACCCGCCTCGACGTCGTCGGCTGCGGCAGCATGGTGGTTGACCTGTTCTACCGCACGCCGCGGATCGTCCGCGCCGACGAGAAGATCGTGCTCGACACGCATCGCGCGGGCGCCGGGATGGAACGCGCGGCGGTCGGCGGCGTGGTGCTGAATCATCTCGGCTGGTCGCGCATCCTGGGCCTCGAGGTCGGCATCTGCGGCAAGATGGGCGACGACCGTCACGGCGAGTTCCTGCGCGACGGGATGGACCGGCTCGGCATCCGCCATCATCTGACGCTCGACGGCGGCTCGAGCTCGTTCTCGACGGTGTTCGTCGACGGCGCGGGAAATCGCGCGATCTACATGGTGCGCGGCGCGACCGCCGAGCTGAAACATCATGAGATTGGGCGCCGTCACGGCAGCTTTATCCGCCGCGCACACCTGGTCTCGACCGAGATTTCACAGCTCCCGCTGCGGACCGTAATCGCGCTCCTGCAGTTCGCCCGCCGCCATTCGATCCCGACCGTGGTCGACGTCGACGTGCCGCCCTCCGATGCCTGCACGGTGCTCGGCACGCACGCCGAGCTCGAACGCGTGCTCCGGCTCGCCACCTACCTGAAGCCCGCCAAGGCCGCGGCCCGCGAGCTGGCCGAGTCCGAGCGCGACGCGCTGCGGATGGCCGAATTGATCCGCGCCCGTTACGGCAATCGCGCCGTGGTGATTACCGACGGCGACCGCGGCTGCGCGATCGCAGCCAAGGATACGAGCCTGCGCGTGCCGGCCTTCCGCGTCCGGCAAATCGACACCACCGGCGCCGGCGACGCCTTTTTGGGCGCGATGATGGCGGGGCTCAGATGGAAGCTCGGATGGCCGCAGATTGGCCGGCTGGGCAACGCCGCCGGCGCGGTATGCGTGAGCCGGCTCGGCGCCTTTCCTTCGGGTTTCGAGCTGCGCCGGGAGATCGTCAGCCTCTACGGCGAGCGCCTGCCGGTACGCGGCAAGCCGGGGAAGACGCGCCGCACGACGACGACCGGCGCCGTGCTCGACCCGACCACCGAGCTCAAGCGCTTCCTCGATCGCTCGCTGATCGAACTCGGACGGCTCAAGCGGCGGATCGAGCTCAAGGATATCTCGCAGGCGGTCGCGATGATCCGTGCGGCGGAGGCCAACCAGGGGCGGGTTCATGTCACCGGCGTCGGCAAGCCCGAGCATGTGGCGCGCTACGCGGCGAGCCTGTTCTGTTCGGTCGGCACGCCCGCGACTTTCCTGCACGCCACCGAAACCCTGCACGGCAGCCTGGGCCAGGTCGATCGCAATGATATCGTGATCGCGATCTCGAACAGCGGCAACACCAGCGAACTGCTGGCGACCGCCACCGCGATCAAGGAGCATGGCGCTCAACTAATCGCCGTGACCGGCAACCGCGGCTCCGAGCTGTCGCAGATTGCCGACCTGGTGATTCATGCGCCGGTCAAGGAGGACGGCGGCGTCCTCGGGCTGGCGCCGCGGATCAGCGTGCTCGGCGAGATTTACGTGCTCGCGGCGCTGTCGGTCGTGCTGGAAGTCGGCCGCGGGCTGACGCTTGAAGAGTACAGCCGGTGGCATCGCGCGGGCACACTCGGCGAGGCGGCGCGCCATCTGGCGGCCAATCAGACGCGCGCGCCGCGCAAACTCAAAGTGGTTCACACCGCGCGCACGCTCAGGCAGTAATGGGCCGGCCCTGCGGGCCGGGTGAATCGCTCAGCGCACGATCGAGGCCAGCGCCGAGACGGATACGAAGGTTACAAAGCCGCGCGGACCAGACTGGCTCCTTCAACCATCGCTTTAAGTTTGCCGAAGGCCACTTCGCGCGACAGATATTTCATCCCGCAATCCGGCGCGACCACCAGCCGCTCGGGCTCCACGAATTTGAGCGCGGCCCGAATCCGCTCGGCCACGGTCGCGGGCGTCTCGATAGCTGGGTCCTTGAGGTCGAGCACGCCGAGCACGACGGTCTTGGTACGAATCCGTTTGAGCGTCGAAAGATCGAGCTTCGGCTGCGCCGCCTCGATCGAAATCTGGTCGGCCGCCGAATCCTCGAGTTCAGCGAGAAACTCATAACTGTTCGGCTTGGGTCGCTTCACGACGTGCGCGTAGCCCATGCACAGATGGACCGCGGTGGTGCCGGAGACGCCTTCCAGCGCGCGGTTGAGCGCCTTGATCCCGAATTGGCGCGCCTTGTCGTGCCGCGCCTCCATGTACGGATCGTCGATCTGGACGACGTCGGCGCCGGCCGCGAACAGGTCCTTGATTTCCGCGTTCACCGCCGCCGCGTAGTCCATCGCCATCGCCGCTTCATCGGCGTAGTAGCGGTTCTCCGCCTGCTGCGTCATCGTGAACGGTCCGGGCAGCGTAATCTTGATCCTGCGATCGGTGTGCTGGCGCAGAAAGGTAAGGTCGCGCACTTCGATCGGACCGAGCCGCCGAATCGGGCCCGAGACCAGGGGGACCGCGTGCGGCTTGCCGGTGCGATCCAGGTTGGTGCCGATCTTCTCGCGATCGACGCCGCCCAGGGCGTTGGCGAGGCGGTTCGAATAGCTCTCGCGCCGCATCTCGCCGTCCGAGATGATGTCGACGCCGGCGCGCTCCATGTCGTGGATCGCCACGATCGTCGCGTCATCCTGCGCTTGCTCCAGGAGCGGCGGCGGAATTCGCCACAGCTCGCCGGCTCGCACCCGAAACGGCAGATTGGAGAGCAGCTTCTCGCGATCGATCAGCCAATCCGGCTGCGGATAGCTGCCGACTACCGTGGTTGGCAGCAGTTCGGCTTTGCCCATCGGATTCTCCTGTTGTCTAGATTACATTGTCGCGCTTGAGTTGCTCGATTTCGGCTTCCGTGAGCCCCAGCAGATCGCGGTAAACCCGCTGATTGTCGTAGCCGACTGGCACCGAACCGCGGAAGATTCGCCCCGGGGTCTGCGAGAAGCGTGGAATGACACCGATTCCGCGCAGCCGGCCCGCGATCAGGTCCTCCCATTCGACGTGAACTCCGCGCGCCCGGTATTGCGGATGCTCCGCCATCCCGCGCGCATCGAGCACCTCGGCGCACGCGACCTTCATCTGGTTGAGCCGCTCGACGGCCTCGCTCACCTGAAGTCCCGCAATCCACTCGCGCAGCCGCCGATCGAACTCCAGCCCGTCCGGCGAATCGACCGCGGTGCGCGCCCGCTGCCATCGATCGTCATCGGGCTCGAGCCCGACGACGCGTAACAGGTTGTCGTACGGCTCCCCCGCCAGAGCCGCGACCGCAACCCATCCGTCGCGGCATCGGAAGGTATCGCCGGGCTGGAAGTCCTGGGCCTTGTTGCCGCTGCGCTGGCGAATCAAGCCGCGTTCGAAATACTCGATCATCGTGCCGCCCAGCAGCCGATGAATCCCCTCATACTGCGCGAGATCGATCGCCTGCCCCCTGCCGGTCGAGCGCGCGTAGGTGAGTCCGGCGAGCGAGCTCCAGAGTGCGAACAGGGCCGCGATATAGTCGCCCAGCCACGGGGCCGCGCGCGTCGGCGGGCTCGGATCGGGAAAGCCGGTCTGATTCATGATCCCGCCCATCGCCTGCCCGACATAGTCATAGGATGGACGGCCGCGAAACTCGGGATCGCCGTCCTGGCCGAAGCCCGAAACGTGGGTAATCACGAGCCGCCGGTTGACGCTCCATACCGTGCTATCGTCGAGCCCCCATTTGTCCCACGTGCGCGCCTTCGAATTCTCCATCCAGATCTCCGAGCGCGCTGCCAGCTTAAGAAAGATTTCGCGGCCGCCGGGAGTCGTCGGATCGAGCGTGACGCAGAACATATTGCGCCGCTCCTGCGCCCAGGTGGTGCTGACTGGTTCTGCACCCTCCCGCGCCGGCAGCATCGGCCCGAATTGCCGCCACGCGCGATCGCCGGTTTTCGTCCGCTCAATCTGGATCACCTCGGCGCCCATCTCGGCCGCAAGCTCAGCCGCGAACGGCTCCGCGATAAGCGTGCCGCTCGACAAGATCTTCACTCCCTGCAGCGGTCCAAACGGTTCGCGGATCAGGTCCTGGTCTGCCATATGTGTTCTTTCCATCGGGACGGGGCAAATGATGCGCTTTTCGGGTGCAAGTCGGCAACTCGCACGCGGCGCAACGGCTGATTATGTTAGTATCGATTTGCCGTTGCTTGCGGCGGGCCCAGGCGGATCACGGGAGGGAGCATTCTGAATGAGCGGGTCGATCGATCGGCGCCAGTTGTTCTTCATCGCGATGGCCGGCCTGGCCGGCGGCGCGATCGGCTGGATCCCCGTCGAGCTCGCCTCCAGTGGCCACTCCCTGACCCAGGTCCAATCCGTCTGGAGCCAGATCGCCGGGATCGTTTCGATGGCGCTGATGTGGGCGATGATCGGCGGCCTGATACTGGCCAGCGAATCGCAGACTATCGCCATTACGCCGCGCACCACGCGCGACTTCTTGCGCGGCTTCATCGTTTGTTTCGTGATTGGGCTGCCGGCGGTCTATTACGCCAACGTGGCCTTCACCGCGATCCTGGTGGCCGGCGGATGGGGCGTCAACCGCGCCGGGGCTTTCGGATGGCTGGTGCTGGCGCGCACGATCGGATGGGCGCTGACCGGTCTGATGCTTGGCGTCGCGGTCGGGCTGGCGAGCTTTTCGCTGCGCAATGTGGTCAAAGGCGCGGTGGGTGGATGGGTCGGCGGCTTCGTCGGCGGTTTACTGTTCGACCTTATCAATCTGGGCGGCGGCGGTGGGACCTCGTCGCGGCTGATTGGCCTGTGCGCTCTTGGCCTCGCGATCGGACTGGCGATCGGGCTGGTCCAGGAGCTGACCAAGAACGCCTGGCTGGCGGTCGAAGCGGGACGCCTTTCAGGCCGCCAGTTCCGCCTCGAACGGCCCACGATCACGCTGGGCCGGGCCGAAGAAAACGCGGTCGGCCTGTTCGGCGATCCTCGCGTCCAGGCCCGCCATGCGGTCATCACGCGCCAGGACGACCGATGGGAGATCAAGAACCTCGCGGTCCAGGCCGGCACCGTCGTCAACGGCAAAGTTATCGAAAGCGCTCCGCTCGCGGACGGCGACACGATTAAGATTGGTGATTACGTACTGAGCTTTCATCTGCGGCAGGGAGCCTCTGCGCGCGCGGGACGCCCTGACGGTCCCGCCTTCATCCATACCCCGCGCCCTGAGGCGGTGGTCTCTGCGGGACCGCGACAGCCGCATCTAATGGATGGCGCGGGAACGCGTTACCCGGTGCGCGACGGCGGCGCGACGCGGCTGGGCCGCGCGCTCGACAACGATATCGTCGTAAGCCATCCCTCGGTCTCGCGCCATCATGCGCAGATCGTGGCGTCGAACGGCGGCTTCGAGCTGCGCGATATGGAGAGCCAGAACGGCACCTACCTGGGCGGCCGCCGCGTCGCGGAGGCGCGCATCAGCGACGGCGATACGATCGCGCTCGGCGATGCGCCGTTTACGTTCCATGCCTGACGACGGAATTGCGCCGGCACGCTTCTGCTCGCGTTGCGGGCAGCCGGTGGTGGTCGCCAACGCGCGCTTCTGCAAGGAATGTGGCGCGCCGCTGGCCGGAAGTCCGCTCCTGATACGCGATCTCTCGTGGCAGCCGCTGGTCGCCGCCGGGTTGAGCCTGCTCCCGGGTCTCGGCCATCTCTACCGGCATCGTCCGTTCGCCGCGGTCGCATGGTTTATCGGCGTGGTGATAGCCTATTCGATTGCCCAGCCGTTCGGCTTTATCCTGCACCTGGTATGTGCTGGAAACGCGGCGCTCTCCGGCGCCATCAGCGAGGATGCGATCGTCGCGCGCCTGCGCCATGGGCGCGGCTCTTCGCGCTGGGCGCCGCCGCCGGCATGAACTGCGCAGCCATGATTCACGCCACGATGATTCGCGGATGATCGCGCCAGACACTATCGTCGGCGGCCGCTACAAGGTGGTCAAGCCGCTCGGCGGCGGCGGCATGAAGCTGGTGTACCTCGCCGAGGACCTGCGGCTTGCGTCGCGGCGCTGCGCGCTGGCCGAGATGGTCGACAGTCTCACCAACCCCGAGATGCAGCGCCAGGCCGAGGCCGCCTTCCAGCGCGAGGCCGATATGCTCGCGCAGCTCAGCAACGAGCATATCCCCCGCATCTACGACTACTTCAGCGAGCGCAACCATCATTACCTGGTGATGGAATATATCGAGGGCGCAACGCTCGACGAGGAGCTCAAGCGCGCCGGCGGCAGAATGCCTGAAGCCCGCGTGATCGACGTCGCGATGCAGGTGCTGGAGACGCTCGCGTACCTGCATGGCCTGAGCCCGCCCGTGATCTACCGCGATCTCAAGCCGAGCAACGTGATGATCTCGGGCGGCGGGCAGGCCAAGCTGATCGATTTCGGCATCGCGCGCCATTTCCAGCCGCTCAGCAACGCCACCATGATCGGCACGCAAGGCTACGCGCCGCCCGAGCAGTATCGCGGCAAGGTCGAGTTGCGCTCCGACCTCTACGCGCTTGGCGCGACCATTCATCACGGTCTGACCGGCCGCGATCCTTCGCTCGAGGCGCCCTTCAGCTTTCCACCGCTGAGCACGCTGGCGCCGGATGTCACATCCGCGCTCGCCGCACTGGTCGATCAGGCGCTCGAATACGATATCGACAAGCGGGTCTCGACCGCGCAGGAGTTCCGCCGGCGGCTTGTCGAGATCAAGGACAGGATCGGGAATCCGAATACCACGGGGCGCGCCGCCCAGGCAGTGCCGCCGACGAGATCGAAAGCGGCACGGCCCCAGCTCAAGCTTCCGCTGCGCGGTTCGAACGCGTCGCGCTCGAATCCGGGTGCGGCGCAGAACTCCTCGGCCGAGGCGGCGACGATCCTGATCGACACCGGCGAGATCGCGTGTCCCGGATGCGGGCGCCGGATTCCAGCCGACTCGCGTTTCTGTTCGTATTGTGCCACCGACCTGCGCCATGTACTCGGCCCGGCGCACGTCGCAAGCGACCCGGAAGCCAAGACCGCGTCGTTACCTGACCTGCATACTCTGCCGCATCGCGAGGCGCTCCCAAGAGCCTACGATCGCCGCCAGATCCGGAAACGCATTCTGATCTTGATCGCGATCTTTGCGTTCGCCTTCTTCGCCACCAGGCTGATTTGGTACCTCGTCTCATCGAGCACTGCCCCCGTGCCCAGCGCAACCTCGGAGCCCACCCCGCCGCAGTTCGGCGCGGAGCCGGGCGAACCCGGCGGCGCCCCCAACCAGCGCGCCGCCGCGATTCGAAAGGCGCTCGACTTCCAGGGCTACAACAACGTGCATTTCAAGATCGAGGGCGACACCATCGTGCTATGGGGCAGCGTGCCGACTCAGGCCGACCGCGCGATGGTGCAGACGATCGTGTTCACGGTCGGCAATATCTTTTCGCTCGACGATCATCTGAAGGTGACCGACGGCGCCTGGTGAGCCGGACTTACGAGGTCCGCGCTCACACTCCTTGGAGCTGGCGGGCGAATTGGCGCAATCCGGGGGGACGTCCGGCGACGATCAGCTCGTCACCGGGCTTGAGCGCACGGTCCGGCGCAATCGGCACGAAACCGGCCTCCGGATCGTCGCGATCGCGCACCGCCAGCACGCTGACCTCGAAGCGCGCGCGCGGATCAAGCTCACGCAGCGTCTTTCCCGCCGCCGATTCGGGAACCGCGATACGCGAGACGCGATAGCCGGTGGCCCAGTAGATATTCGAGTCGCGGGTAGCCAGCGTTGACAGCGAGACGCTGACGCGATTGAAGGTTTGCGCGATCGCGCGGCGCGTCACCAGGCCCAGGAACTTGCCGCCGTGTTCGGCCTCGACCACCGGCAGCTCCTCGAGCGCATCGTACTCCATCAACTGCGTCGCCTGATCGAGGCTCGACGCCGGCGTCACCATCGGCGGGTTGCGCCACGCCAGGTCATAGGCGTTGACCAGCGGACCGAGTTCGCTGCCGCCGACCAGCAGCGCCAGCAGATGACGCGCGACGATAATCCCGGAGAGCTCGCCCGCGCTGTTGACCACCGGCAGGATCGCCTGTGGCGTCTCGCCGGCCACCTGCAGCACGTCGGCGAGCGGGCGATTCTCGGTGAGCACGTCGACCTCGGGGGTCATCACGGCGCTGACCGGTATCTGGCTTAAGACCAGGCGCTCCTTGCCGATCTCCAGGCTCTTGCCGGCCCGGGCCAGCGCGTAGGTATCGATCGACTCGGGCTCGATCGCGCGCGCCACTATCATCGAAAGCACGACCGTGATCATCGCCGGCAGCGCGACCTGGAGATCCTGAGTCATCTCGAAGAGCAGGAACAGCGCGGTCATCGGCGCGTGCGTGGCGCTGCTCAGGAAGGCGCCCAATCCGACCAGCGCGTACGAACCGCGCGGGCCGGTGAACGAGGGCACCAGATACGCGAACACCCGCTGCATCGCCCCGCCGCTCATCGCGCCGATAAAGAAGATCGGTCCAAAGACGCCGCCCGGCGCACCGCATCCCAGCGACACCGCACTGGTGAAAAACTTGGCCGCCGCGAGCGCTCCCATCCTCGAGAGCGTGTATTGGCCCTGCAGGGCGCGGTTGATCACCGGATAGCCGTCGGACAGGTTTTGCGGCAGCGGGATCGCGATCAGGCCGACCGCCAGCAGGCCGGCGCCAAGCTTCGCCCATGCTGGCCATTCGAGCCGGCGGAAAAAATCGGCAACCCGATGGATAAAGTGTATATAGCCGGCGGCGATAACTCCGATCGCGATTCCCATCAGGCCGTAGGTCACCATTTCCAGGTAGCTCTTCAGCACGAACGGCGCCGGGACGAAAACCGCGGAGTTGCCGGTCAAGGCGCGCTCGGTTACCACCGCGCTCATGGTCGCGATGATCAGCAGCGACAGGTTCGCCAGTTCGATCTGATTGAGCAGGACGATCTCCTGCGCGAACATCAGGCCGCCGATCGGAGCATTGAACGTGGTGGCGATTCCCGCGCCGGCACCGGCCGCGACCAGCACCTTGGCGCGCTCGGCCGAAAGCCGGCGCAGTTGCGCGACCGCGGAGCCGATCGCGCCGCCGATCTGCGCGATCGGACCTTCACGGCCGACCGACGCGCCCGAGCCCAGCGAGAGCGCCGCGCCCAACGCCTTGACCACGATCCAGGTGCGCTTGATGCGCGCGTTGCCCAGATTGACCATCTCGAGGAAATGCGGAAACCCGTAGCCCAGCACGTCGTCGGGGAAAAACCAGTTGAGCACCAGGATTCCAGCCCCGCCCGACAGCAGGATGACCGGTATCAACAGCGCATGAATCGAGTGGACGCGGATGCCCAGCGCATGCCACTCGAGGTTCAGAAAGAGATAGGAAAAGAAATCAATCAGCCCGCGAAAGCCAAGATTAGCGAGCGCGCCCAGCACGCCCACCATCACGGCCAGCAGGATTAGCTCGAGATACTCGAACTGGTCCGAGCGCAGCGCCAGCAATGACGCGAGCCGCGGCCAGGTTCCGGTGATCTCCTTGGGCGCGGCAGCCATCGTCGCTCTAGATCTTGAGGAACCCGCTCACTACGCCAAGGAACTCGGCGAGCCGATCGTGATGAACCCAATGGCCGGCGCCGCGAATCACGACCGACTGGGCATCGCGAAAGGCGCTCAGGCGCCCGTCGCGCTCCGGCTCACCCGCCCACGGCGACTCATCGCCGCGCACCAGCAGGCACGGACTCGTGATTCGGCCCCAGATTTCGCGCGCGTCCTTAAGGTTGAAGAGATAGGGCGAGGTGGCGTGCACGTAGTTGTCGAACTTCCACGAGTAGCTGCCGTTCTCGTTGCGGCGCACGCCGTGAATCGTGAGATGGCGCGCCTGCTCGACACTCAGATGCGGGTTCGCTTCGCGCATCCGGCGCAGCGCATCCTCGAGCGTCGGGTACTCGCGCACCTTGCGCCGCGCCAGCGCCTGCATCACCTCGATCCAGTTGCGCATGCGTTGATGGGCCGCGCTCTCCTGAATCATCGACGGCGGCGGACCGAGCCCCTCGATCGCGACCACCGCGCGCACCCGCTCCGGAAAGACCCCGGCGTATTGCAGCACCACGGCGCCGCCGAGCGAGTGGCCGATAAAGGTGGCCGGCTCAGTCCCGATCGCACTCATTAGTTGCGTCAGGTCGAGCACGTAATCGATCATCGAGTAGCTGCCGCCAATCGCCCAGTCAGAGTCGCCATGGCCGCGGAGGTCTGGCGCGATGAGGTGAAAATGCCGCCGCAGCTCGAGCGCCACCCAGTCCCAGTTGCGGGCGTGATCGCGGCCCCCATGAACCAGGACCGCGAGCGGCAGTGTCTCGTTGCCCCAGTCAACATAGTGGAGCTTGAGCCGCTGCGCGTAGAAGTAATGAGAAGTCGGTCCGATGATTTGATCGGGCATACGGTCGCCTTGTTGGCTGGTTCCGAGCGCCAGCCAGAATATCAGAAACAGGGCGACGGCGGCGCGCCGGGGGACTACAGCGACGGCATAACCTGGTCGAAAGCGGCGCGCAGGGTCTGGGTGATGAAGCCGATCTCTTCGTCGCCGATTATGAAAGGCGGCGTGATCATCACGGCGTCGCCGCCCGCCGGCCCCGCCATCCCGCGCGCGGGGTAGACGAAGAGCCCGCGCTCGAGCGCCGCGTCGATCACCCGCGTCGTGACGCGCTGGTCAGGCCGGTACGGGGTCTTCGCGTGCCGATCGCGGACCAGCTCGATCGCCCAGAACATCCCCGTGCCCCGTACGTCGCCGACCAGCGGATGGCCCGAAAGCTCCTCCTTGAGGCGCGCGCCCATCCGGGCCCCGACTTCGGCGGCGCGCTCGACCAGGCGCTCGCGCTCCATGATCTCCAGCGCCTTGTCGGCCAGCGCGCAGGCCAGCGGATGATTGCTGTAGGTAAAGAACATGAAGTCGGCTCCGGCGCTTTCGCATTCGTCGACCAGCGTCGCATCCACGGCGATCATCCCCATCGGCGCGTAGCCGCCCGTCAGGCCCTTGCCGCCGACCAGGATGTCGGGCTTGACGTTCCAGTGATCGACGCCGAAACGGCGGCCGGTGCGGCCGAACCCGGTCATCACCTCGTCGGCGATCAACAGGACGTCATAGCGCCGGCAGATCTCGACGATTCGCGGCCAGTATTCCTTGACCGGCACCACCGCGCCGCCCGACGAGCCCATCATCGGCTCGGCCAGGAACGCCGCGATCGTGTCGGGGCCCTGCTTGAGAATCTCGGCTTCGAGCGCGTCGGCGCAATCGAGATCGCATCCGGGATAGCTCTTGCCCCACGGGCATCGGTAGCAGAAGCTCGGTGGAATCTTCGGCCAGTCCAAAAGCACCTGCTCGTAATCCTTGCGGCGCAGGTTATGTCCGGCCGAGAGCGCGCCGAGCGTATTGCCATGGTAGGAGAACTGGCGCGAGATAATCTTGGTGCGGCCGGCGCGTCCGCGGGTCTTTTGATAGAGCAGCGCGAACTTGAGCGCCGACTCGATCGCCTCCGAGCCGCCGCTGGTGAAGTAGAAGCGCGTGAGGCCCGGCGGCGTCCAGCGCTTGAGCCGCGCGACTAGCGCCGTGCGCTCGGCGGAATCGAACACCGGCACGATATAGTTGATCCGGCCCACCACGTCGGCGGCGACGCGCGCCATCTCCTCGCGCCCC
>JBGPMT010000019.1:0-17595 GCA_041487135.1 Binataceae bacterium (SeqCode)
AGCGCCGCCCTGACGATGAACGGCGCGGCGGAGGTCGAGAGCCGCAACGACAAGCTGCGGGCGAGCTACCGGGGCAACGCCACGCTCGGACGGGTCAGCCTGCTCGACAAGCTGACCGGCGACAGTTTCCTCAAGTGGTACACCCTTAGCGCCAGCGGCATCGACGTGCGCTATGGCCAGGGCGCGCCGCGGGCCCATATCGCGTCACTGGCGCTTTCCGACTTTTATGCCCGCATCATTCTGAACCGCGACGGACGCCTCAATCTGAGCGATATCACCACCAACCCGCAGCAGGCGCCGGTCTCATTGACCCGGACCAGGAGCGGCGCGCCGCAACCCGCTCCCGCGCCGGCCGCGGCCGCCCCCGCCGCAATTCCTGCCGGCGGCGCCCCGGCGACTACGAGCGCATCGATCAAGGCGAACCTCGAAATCGGCGGGGTCACGCTGCAGGGCGGTCGGATCAACTACACCGATAATTTCATCAAGCCCAACTACGCGGCCGATCTGACGGAGATCGGCGGGAAGGTGGGCGCCTTCGGCACGCAAACCACTGAACCCGCGGAGGTGCTGCTCGAGGGAAAAATCAATGACACCTCGCCGATCCAAATCAGCGGCTTGGTGAACCCGCTGGCGCCGGTCGCGTTCGTCGACCTGAAAACCAACGCCCACGACGTCGAGCTTACGGCCTTGTCGGCCTACTCAACCAAGTACACCGGCTACCCGATTACCCAGGGCACGCTGACGGTCGACGTTCACTACCTGCTCAATCACGGGGAGCTCAAGGCCGAGAATCATATAGTGCTCGACCAGCTCACCTTTGGCGACCGGGTGGAGAACTCGACGGCCCGCAACCTGCCGATACGCCTCGCGGTCGCGATCCTCAAGGACGCGCAGGGAAAAATCGATCTCAGAATCCCGGTTGCAGGCTCGCTCTCCGATCCCCAGTTCAGCCTCGGTGGAGTTATCTGGCACGCCTTTTTCAACATCATTATGAAGGCGATAACCTCTCCGTTCAGCCTGCTGGCGTCGGCGATCGGCGGGAGCGCGAATCAACAACTTTCCTACATCGAATTCAAGCCCGGATTTGCGGAGCTTACTGCGGCGAGTCAAAGCAAGCTCAACACGCTTTCGAAAGCGCTAAGGGAGCGGCCCGGGCTGAAACTGCAAATCACGGGCCGCGTCGATCCCCGGCTCGATCACGACGGCCTGCGCGAGGCAAAATTGGAGCGTGCGATCAAGCAACAAAAGCTGAAGGACCAGGGCGTCAAAACCGACGGCACCGATCCGGACTCGGTGGTCGTAACCCCGGACGAGTACAACACGTATCTAAAACGCGTTTACAAAGCAGCGGATTTCCCCAAACCGCGCGACCTGATCGGATTGACCAAGTCGCTGCCTCCGGACGAAATGAAGAAACTCATTATCACCAACACCAAAGTAACCGATTCGGATCTGCGCCAACTTGCCGTCGATCGTGCCAACGCAATACGCAAGTATATGAGCAAGACTATCGATCCCGGCCGGCTCGTCGTCGCTCAGCCAAAATTCAACGCCGACGGAATTAACGACAAAGGTAAGACCACTCGCGCCGATCTGTCGCTTACCTAGCCGCTGCCGATCGGTCCTGCGCCGGAACAATGAGACTTTCGTAACCAGCTAATCGAGGAGATGCTTCATGGCTACACGAATGGATATTGGAGTTGGCCTGCCCTCTCATGTTCCGGGCGCCGCGGGCAAAACCGTGGTCGAATGGGCGCGGCGCGCTGACCAGCACGGTTTTGCGAGCCTCGCCGTAATCGACCGGATAGTCTATGGCAGCTACGAGCCCCTGATCGCGCTCAGCGCCGCGGCGGCGGTTACCGAGCGCGCCCGCCTGGTAACCTCGATCCTGATCGGTCCCCTGCGAACCAACACCGCTTTGCTCGCCAAGCAGGTTGCCACGCTCGATGTGCTCTCCAACGGCCGCGTGGTACTGGGCATCGCGGTCGGTGGACGCGAGGACGATTTCACAGCGAGCGGCGCGAGCTTCAAGGGCCGCGGCGCGATGCTCGATCGGCAGATCGTCGAGATGCGCAAAATCTGGGCCGGCGAGTCGCGCGGGATGGCCGGCGCGATCGGGCCCACGCTCGGCCGCACGCCCCTGGTCATCATGGGTGGTCATTCGGATGCGGCGCTCAAGCGTGCCGCCCGGCTCGCAGACGGCTGGATTATGGGTGGCGGCGCCACGCCGGAGGGTTTCAGGAAAGCGGCTGAGCGCTTCAACGCGGTCTGGTCGGCACAAGGGCGGAAAGAGAAGCCCCGGCTGCTCGCGTTGAACTACTACGCGATCGGGGCGGAAGCTGCGGCCGTGGCCAAGGACAACCTCCGCGACTACTACCGGTTCGCCGGCCCGTACGCGGAGCAGGTCGCCAGCAGCGTCCTCTCCAATAACACGGAGATCGGCGAGCGCATCGCGGGCCTCGAGCAGGCGGGATGCGATGAGCTGCTGCTGCTACCGGGCGTGGCGAAACTCGAACAAGTCGACCTTCTGGCCACGGCCGTCTTTCCCCGCCGGACCTGACTATATAGAGTCTGCCGCGCCGGAGATTAGTTTGCGAATGACTACCGTACTTACTATATGAGGCCGGGCAGCCATGGCGAAGCTTAGACTGAAGCTGGCTTGCGGTAATTATGATCGCACGCGGGCGCTGATGGACGGCAGTGTTCGTCCGGAAGGTATAGAACTCGAATATATCAACTCTTTTCCGGCTGACACCTTCCCGCGCATGGTAAGAGACAAGGAATTCGAAGTTTCGGAGCTCGGTCTGACGTTCTATCTGGGTACCCTGGCCCAGCCGGATCCGCCCTTCATCGCGATTCCCGTCTACCCGATACGGTTCTTCATCCAATCGGCGATTTTCGTCAACGCCGAAAGCGGTATCAGAGAGCCGCGGGATTTGATCGGAAAGCGGCTCGGTGAACTTTTCTTTTACGGGCACGACGCGGGTACCTGGGTGAAGGGGATGCTGGGCGACGAGTACGGAGTGCCGGCCCGGGGCGTCTCCTATCAGGTCGGTGGACTCGAGCGGCCCACTCCCAAATGGGACTGGCTACCGCTCGAACCGCCGCCGGATGTCCAAGTGACCCAGCTTGGCCCGAATCAGACGCTCGACGGCCTGCTCGAATCCGGCGAGATCGACGCTTTGTACTCCGCCCAGGTGCCGCCCTCTCTGGTCGCGGGTTCGAAGCGCGTCCGTTACCTGTTCGACGATCCCGAGGCCGTCGGCCGCGAATACTTCAGAAAGACGCGAATCTTCCCGATCATGCATGCGGTGGCGATCCGCAAGGACGTCTACCGAAAAAATCCCTGGGTCGCGCGATCGCTCTACGAGGCCTTCACCGAGGCGAAGCATCGGGCCGAGGAGCTATACAGATCTCAGGCGCAACACATGCATCGGCTCTTCATGATCCCGTGGCTCTCCACTCATATCGAGGAAAATCGGGCTCTGATGGGGGACGATCCATGGCCCTACGGATTGGAGCCGAATCGAAAGCCGCTGGATACATTTCTGCGTTATCACTACGAGCATGGGCTTTCGCAGCGCCGCTTCCAGCCCGAAGAGCTGTTCGCGCCCGAAACCGTAACCGGATGAGACCTTAGAGTCCCCAGCGCGCGGCGTTCGCGATGATCCGCTCCTTGATGGCGGAATCGTAGATACCGTCGAACGAAAGCCGTTCCGGGATGTCCTCGCGCTTCCAGGTCACCGGCCAGGTGCAATCGAGCAGGATGTTGCCGCCGCCATGCCCCAGCTCCTTGAGCTCGCTGCGCGCCAGGTAAGGCGCGAGCGGACTGTTGATGTGCCCGGGGTAGAGATGCACGCCTTTGACCGGGTTGCACTTGGTGCAGATGGCGTGGAAGACCTCTTCCAGGTTGGCGGGATCAATATCGTCGTCGACCACGATCACGTACGGAAAGTATCGCCCGTTTCGATCCATCCAGACCGTCGACGCGATTAGCTGCGGGATGCCGGCGAACGGCGTCCGGGTCGAAATGATCGCCGCATGCCACGCCGCCTGCTCCGGAACGCACACCCGGCTGAACGGGATGCCGGCCGCTCTCAGAGCCGTCTTGACATTTCCGGCGACCGACAGTCCCCAGAGCAATTCATCGATCGGAACTCCCAGGCAGGTCGAGGGCAGAATCGGATTATCGCGATAGGTAACCGCCGTCAGCCGAAAGACCGGACGCTGGATAACGCCCGCCACCACGTAGCCGGGATATTCGCCGAAGGGTCCTTCGTCCTTGACCTCGGCCGGGTCGATGGTTCCTTCCAACACGATCTCGGCGTCGGCCGGGACGTGGAGATCGACGGTCTTGCACTTGACCAGCTCGACGGGGCGATTGCGTATGCCTCCGACTACCTCGACTTCGGAGACCCCGAACGGGATTCCCGAGGCCGCCACGATGTTGCACAGCGGGTCGCTGCCGTAGAACTGCGCATATTCCATCACCTGCTTGCGCCGCGCATATTTGGCCAGGATGTAGCCGCCATGATTTAGAGCGCCCAGCCAGATTCCGGTCGAGCGTCGATCGTGAACCATCCCGCGATAGGTTCCCCAGTTGACCCAGTCGGAATCGGGGTCCTTGCAGACGCCGACGTTCAACGTGCCGATATAACGCCCGCCGTCCTGCGGATGGAGCAACGGCACCGGAAATTTGAGGATGTCGATCTCGTCGCCCAGCATCATATTCTGCTGGCAAAGGCCCGCCGGCACGATCACCGGCTTCAGGCGCTTGACAAAATTCTCCTCGTAAAAGCTGACCAGATCGTGATAGCCGGTGTCGCGCGGCAGCCCGAAAATTACTGACAGGCGCTCGTAGGTGGCGAACAGGCTGCCCAGCAGGCTCGATCCTTTCATCGAGTCCTTGACGTTCATGAGCCAGGGCGCGGGCGATTGACGCCCGGCGGCATAGCGCATGATCGCGCCCGCCTCGAGGTTCCAGTCGACCGGATCCTCGATTTTGGTGACCAGGCCCTCCTCGACCATCATCGCCAGATAGCCACGCAAATCCATCGCGAACCTCCTCGGGAGCGCATAGGAACGGGAGACCAAATCGCTACTCTCGTTCGCCACGAAAAAGCAAGGCGCGGGCCGGATTCTTAGAGCGCATGAATTGTTAACCGTCCGTTGATCGCCGTGTCCATCGCGGTCCAGCCGCGGCCCTGCCAATCGTCGACATAATGATCCGATGCCAAAAACGGCGAAGTTCTCGGCCGCGGCTTTCGCACCGCCGGTCCGCGCCATTTTTCATTTGAACCGCATCGCGATACTTATGACCCGGCACTAGAAAGGAGGCAGACTCGATGGCTCGACTCGACGGCAAGATTGCATTGATAACCGGGACCGGCGGCGGACAAGGACGCGCCGCCGCGGTGCTGTTCGCGCAAGAGGGAGCGAAGGTGGTCGGCTGCGACCTCAAAGAGGACGGCGCGGCTGAAACGCTGGCGATGGTACGCGACCGGGGAGGCAAGATGGTCTCGATGGCGCCGATAGATATCTCCACCGAGGCCGGCGCGAACGCGTGGATCCGTGACGCGGTGGCGGCCTTCGGCGGGGTCGATATTCTCTACAACAACGCGTCGTGGCCAAGGATCGGACCGTTCCAGACGGCGACCGCCGAGGACTGGCATTTCACGGTCCGCAACGAACTGGACATCGTGTTCTTCGTTACGCGCGCCGCCTGGCCGCATCTCGTCGCTCGCGGGGGCGGCGTGATCATCAACACGGCGTCGATCGCGGGCCAGCGCGGCATGGCGTTCCTGCCCCAGACGGCGCATAGCGCCACCAAGGGCGGGGTCATCGCCCTGACGCTGCAGTTCGCGAGCGCCGGCGCGCCGCATCGCATCCGCGCAAATTCGATCAGCCCTGGTCTGATCGCTTCGCCCGCAACCCAGCATTACGTCGACGATCCGAGCTCGGGATTCGCGCAGAAGGCGCGCGCCAATCCGCTCGGCCGCATCGGCTATCCGGAAGACATCGCGAAACTGGCGCTGTTCCTGGCCTCCGACGATTCGGCGTATATCAATGGCGTCGATATCGTGGTCGACGGCGGGCAATCGATCATGCTGTGAAGCAAGCCAACCACGAGGTTGGGCCGGTATCCTTGAACGATTCATCCGGCACACGGGAAGGTGCGTCCATGAAGATGCGGCGTCTGGGAAAAAGCGATTTGCTGGTATCGGCGATCGGGCTCGGATGCATGGGAATGTCGTGGGCCTACGGCGCGGTCGATGAGCCAGAGGCGCTGGCGACGATCGATCGCGCGCTCGAGCTGGGCGTCAACTTTTTCGATACCGCCGACGTCTACGGGCCATTCACCAACGAACTGCTGGTCGGGAAGGCGCTCAAACGGGCGCGCGGCCGGGTGGTAATCGCGACCAAGTTCGGCAATCGTCGCGGGCCCGACGGCCGGCCGATCGATCCGGACGGACGTCCCGAGTACGTGCGCGAAGCCTGCGACGCCTCGCTGAAGCGGCTGGGCGTCGATTGCATCGATCTCTATTATCAGCATCGTGTCGACAAGCAGACTCCCATCGAGGAGACCGTGGGAGCGATGGCGGAACTGGTGCGCCAGGGCAAGGTGCGCTACCTCGGCTTATCGGAAGCTTCGCCGCGAACCATCCGGCGCGCGCACGCCATCCATCCGATAACCGCGCTGCAGACCGAGTACTCGCTATGGAGCCGCGAGCCGGAAGATGAAATCCTCCCCACCGTCCGCGAACTGGGAATCGGCTTCGTCGCCTACAGTCCGCTCGGACGCGGGTTCCTGACGGGTCGAATCGCGACGCCTGACGAGCTCGAAGAATCCGACTTCCGCCGCCACGCACCACGCTTCCAGAGCGACAATTTCCGCAAGAACCTGCCGATAGTGAACGAGCTTCGGCGGATGGCGGCGGACAAGGGCGTTACGCCCGGGCAGCTCGCGCTGGCGTGGGTGATGGCGCAAGGCGAGGAGATCGTGCCGATTCCCGGCACCAAGCGGCGCAAGTACCTGGAGGAAAACGTGGGCGCGGCCGAGGTCAGCCTCGACGCACAAGAGCTGCGCCGCCTCGACGAGATCGCGCCCCGCGGAGCGGCCGCCGGGGAACGCTACGCCGAGGCGGTGATGAAGAACATCGACCGCTGATCCTCAGAGCGTGCGCAGCGCGAATCTCGGGTCCGCCGCGCGCACCGGCATCTCGGGCAGGCCGAGCTCGCGGCGCACGATATTCGTGCCCTCGACCAGCGCCACACATTTGTAGTGTGCGATTCTCCGCGACAGCCCTTCGCGGCCGAAGCCGCAATCCGTGGTAATCACCAGCCGCTCGGGCGGCACGTATTCCAGCGCTTTGCGAATCAACCGCGCGACGACTTCGGGCGGTTCCACGGTCGTCTGGGTGTGACTGATCACGCCGATTGCGATCTTCTTGTCGGTCCGGTAGCGCCCGAGCAGCGGCAGGTCGCGCCCGCCGGTACTGGCGCATTCGAGCGTCAGCACGTCGCAATCGAGCTGCAGCAAATAGGGCAGCGAGCGCTCGTAGCTGGGCCGTTCCCAGAAGATGCTTTGCTGGTTCGGATTGCCCCAGCAGGTATGGACCCAGATTTCGGATTTCACACCTTCGACTTCGCGATTCACCGCCTGAGTATAGAAATCGATCTCCTTTTCGGATGGCGGCGGGTCGGACAGGCACGAGTAGTGATGATGCGGTTCTTCGATCTGGATCACCGGACATCCGGCGGCGGCGAGCTCCTTCAGTTCTTCGTTCTGCACCGCCGCGAGGTCCATGATCAGCTCATGATCGTTGCGGTAATGCTCGTTCTGCAGCACGGCGGGCATACAAGTCGCGCTGATCGTGCCGAACTTGACCGGCCGCTCGCTCATCTTCTGCGCGGTCTTCCAGAGCGCGGCATATTGCAGCGGCCCGCGGCTGACCTTTTTGGTGACCGCCGGCGGATGGTAGGCTTCGTTGATCTCATACAGGATGCGCCCGGGCCTGACGCCCGGAAATTTCAGAAACTCGGAAGCGTCGCGGAAGCCCTCGATCCCGCCGATTCGCTCCAGCGCATAGAAGAACCAGGAGCGGCCGCCGACCTCGAGGTCGAAGCGCGCGTCGCCGTCGGTCAGAATATCGAGTCCGGCGCGTTCCTGTTCGCTGATGTATGAAGCGAGGGCGTCGATATACTGCTCGCGATAGAGCGAATCGCCCATCGCGATCCGAAACGGCCGGCCGCGCAGGCTTTCGACGAACCACGACGGCCGCGGAAACGATCCGGTCACCGCGGTGACCAGCTTTTTGCCTTTCGTCGCTCCCAGCATCGCTTCCTCCGGCGGTTTCGGTTTAAGGCCGAGCGCTTCCAGTCCGGCCCGTCATGGCCGCAATTCGAACAGCACCACGACGTCGTCCTTTATCGGCAGGCGCTGGAACCGCGAGAAGCCGGCGCCGGCCGCGAACTCGCGCGCCTTCGGCTCACCCATCGCGATCCCGATTCCGGCGCCGTGATGGGCGAGCGAGGTCGTCAGGCAATAGAGCGTGCTGATCGAATAGGCCATCTTGCCGAGCGTACTGAGATTTTCGCTGAGCTCGTGCGAAACATTGATCTCCTGGACCAGGCAGGTGCCGTCGCTCCTGAGCGCGCGGCGGATCGAACCCATCAGGGCGGCGGGGTCGGCGGCATCGTGGATCACGTCGAAGGTTGAGATGAAATCGAATTTTCCCCCGGCCAGCTGGCTGCCGTCTCCGACCTCGAAGGAGACGCGATCCGAGAGCCCGGATTTGGCGGCGAGCCGACGGGCGCGTTCGACGGATTCGCGATGGACGTCGAGGCCGACGATCTGCGCCTTGGCAAAAGCCTGCGCGATCATGATCGCGGCACGGCCGCCGCCGCATCCGACGTCCGCCATCATGCCGCCGGCCTCCAGCGCGGCCACGACCTGGGGCATCAGTGGCAGCCATTTGCGCAGCAACTTATGCTTGTAACGGGTGCCGGAATTGCGCTCGAAAGCCTCGAACAGCGACGGCTGATATTCCGCCTGCGCGACCCCCCCGCCGTTGCTGAACGCCTCCGCGACTCTTGGTGCAATGGCCATCACGGCCTGCGCCATCTGGAAATAGCTGGCCACGAAGAACGGTGAGTCCTCGTCGGCCAGCGCCGCAGCGTATTCGGGCACGAGCAGGAAGGTCTGCGCGCCGCGATCGTAGTCGACGTAGCGCGCCGCGGCCATCGCGCTCAGCCATTCGCGCAGGTAGCGCGGGTTGAGCCCGGTCCGGGCGGCCAACTGATCGACGGTCAGCGCTCCCGAGTCCATCATCGCTTTGAAAATTCCGAGCCGATCGCCGATATAGCAAAGCCCGGCGTGCATCGCCGCGGCGGCATCGCCGACCACCTCCTGGGCAATGCGCTTGGCCTTCTCGAGATCGAGCCGGGCGCCGCTGCCTGCCATCTTTAACCCTCCAAGTGGCTCCACGAGCGGTGGAGCCTGCGCGCGCGATCGCTATGCCTGGCGCGCGTTGCGGATCGCATGCCAGACGTTACCGGGCGTGAGCGGCATCTCCGAGATGCGCAGTCCGGGAATCGCATTCTCGACCGCGCTGCAGATCGCGCCCAGCGGCGCGCCGCATCCCGCCTCGCCCACGCCTTTGCATCCGAGCGGATTGAATGGCGACAGCGTCTCCTGATGCCTGACCTCGAAGGCCGGCAGGTCCGCCGCGGTCGGAATCGTATAGTCATAGAAAGTGGTGGTCATGAGCTGTCCGGCCTCGTTGTACGCCAGACACTCGTAGAGCGCGCCGCCCAGACCCTGGGCGAAGCCGCCGTGCATGTTCCCTTCGGCCAGCATCGGATTGACGATGAGGCCCGAGTCGTGAACGAAGCAGTAGCGCAGCACCTTGATGATACCGGTTTCGGGATCGACCTCGACGATGCACGCCGCCATCCCGCTCGGCCATGAAGGATAGGTGTTGATGCCGCCGAAGGGATGCATCTCGGGGCGGGTGTAGACGTTGGCATGGCGGAAGTAGCGGGTGGTCTCGAGTCCGGGTTCGAGATTCAGTGCGTGCTGGCCGTAGGAATCGCGATAGACGGCGCTGGCCACTTCCTTGAACGTGACCGAGTGAGCGGGCGTGTCTTTGACGAAGATCTTGCTCGATTCCGCGTCGAGATCAGGCGCCAGCACCTCGAGCATGCTGGATGCGACCTTGAACATCTTGCCGCGAATCTCGGCGGCCGCCTGGCTCGCGGCCACGCCGCCGATCAGGATGCTGCGCGAGCTGTAGTTGCCAAGCCCGAACGGACACGAGTCGGTATCGCCCTGCACCACGCTGACCTGTTCGATATCGGCGCCCAGCGTGTCCGCCACGATTTGCGCGATTCCGGTTTCGTTGCCGGTCCCCGGTGAAGTCACGCCGGTCAGCACCTTGACGTCGCCCGACGGGCTGACCCGCACCGTCGCGCCATCCCACGAGCTGATGAGCGCGTTTGGCGCCGCGCCGCCCTCGGGCATCAGTTCGTGCCCGATCCCGAGCCCGATATGACGGCCCTGCCGGCGCGCCTCTTCCTGCAGCTTGGGAAAATTCTGATAGTCGACGGTCTCGAGCAGCGTGCGCATCGCACCCGGATAATTTCCGCTGTCCAGAATCACACCGCTCACCTGATGGAAGGGAAACTCCTCGGGCTGGATGAAATTCTTGAAGCGAACCTCCGAACGATCCAAACCGGCCGCCTCCGCGACCCGGTCCATCACGCGATCCATCAGGAAGGACGCCGCCTCCTTGCCGAATCCCCGGTAGGCGCTCCATGAGCACTTGTTGGTTACAACGGCATGCACCTGGATATGGCAGTTTGGAATCTTGAAGACGGTCGGGATGCACGCGGCCGTGACCATCGACATCCCCCAGCCCTGAAGGCCCGAGGGCGCGCCGATATCGGAAATCACCTTGACCCGCAGGCCGGTGACGGTCCCGTCTTTGCGGTAGGCGGCCTCGAAATACATTCGGTTCTCGCGGGCATGGCCACCGACCAGGAAGCTCTCCGAGCGTTCCTCGATCCACTTCACCGGCCGGCCGAGCTTGCGCGCCAGGTAAGGTATCAGGATGTCTTCCTGCGAGGTCGGCATCTTCAGACCGAAGGCGCCGCCCACGTCGGCCTGGATCACCCTGACGCTGGCCTCGGAGATGCCCAGCGTTTCGGCGAGGATCGTCTTGAGCACATGCGGCTGCTGGGTCGAGGCCCAGAGCGTGATGAGTTCGCGGAACGAATCGTAGGTCGCGAGATGGCCGCGCGGCTCGATCGGGGTGCCTGTGTAACGCTGGGTTTTGACGACGCCGCTCACCGTGCCCTCGGCCTCGGCAAACGCGCGATCGACATCGCCGGCGCGAAACTCCTGGCTGGCCATCGCGTTGGTGCCCCATTCGGGCTCGACCAGCGGGCTTTCGGGCTTCAGCGCCGCTTCGCAATCGACCACCACGGGCAGTTCCTCGTAGTCGACTTCGATCAGATCGGCCGCCCGGCGCGCGGTATATTTGTCCTCGGCGACGACCGCCGCCACCGGCTCGCCGACGTATCGCACGCGATCAACCGAGAGCGCATGGAGCTTCACGGGCCTCAACCCAATCGCCACCGGATCGAGCGGCATCGCGAGCAGGTTGGTGTTTTTCCTGATCTCCTCACCGGTGACGACCGCGACCACGCCCGGCACGGCGGCCGCCTCGCCCACGTCGATCCGGCGGATTCGCGCGTGGGCGTAGGGGCTGCGCAGAATCGCAACGTGGAGCATCCCGTCCACTTTCAGATCGCTGACGTACTGTCCGCGCCCGGCGACCAGTCTCCTGCTCTTGAGGCCCGCAACCGGTGTCCCGACATATTTCATGTTTGAGATTCCATCCCTAAGCCGGCATTTCGGCAATATTCCGGCAGTTCCCGGCGCAACACAAGATTCGGGGGGCCTGCGTCCGGATCCGGCCTGAATCAGCCCTTGCCGGCACCTCCCGCCGCGAGGATTGCGTCGCGACCGTAGTCGAGCATCATCCCGATCCGATCGATACTGATGTCGGCGGGCGAAAGTTTGGCGATCGCCGCGCGATCGTTCGCGTAGTGGCCCTGGCGCGGAAAGATCGTCGTCACCTGGGGACCCCAAGCGCGCTTGATCGCGTTCAGGATCCGCAGCTTGTCATCGATGACCACGTAATGGTCCGCGGGATAGCGGCTGCGCACGTCGTCGAGCTCGGCTTCCTTGTGCACATAGATCAGCACGCGCCCCTCGAACTCCTCGGCCAGTCCCGATCGCTCGACCTTGTGGGGCTGGAAGACCACGTCGCCGTCGGAAAAGATCACCGGCGTGCCCCATCCTTTCGCGCTATCCACCACGTCGAGTGATTCGGGAAACAGCCGATTCGCGAACGGATAATTGACCAGGAACGACGAGACGGTCAGGAGATGCGGATCGCGGGGATTCTCGACCCGGTAGCGCTGGAGCGCGCCCAGATAGTCGGCATAGCCGAGTTCCGTGCGCAGCTCCTCGAAGATCGTCCAGTAGCGCTGCTGGCGCTCGTGGCCGACCTCGCGGTCGAGATAGCGCATCAGGTCGGCGACCACGCGATCGTTGTCCAACAGCGTGTTGTCGACATCGAAGAGCACGACGATCCGGCTTGAATCCATCACGGGTCCATATTCTACAGATCCGGTTTTCCGGGCTCCACGGGCGGCCGGCGCCGCCCCTATGGCGACCGCTTGAGCATTTGCAGTATGCTCAAGTCATCTCCCTCGAGCGCAAGAGAGTCGTAAAATGAGCTCAAAAAGATCCAACGTATTGCTCGCGGTCGCCGCCGCGTTCTTGATAGTCGCGGGGCTTGCGGTTCGGCAGTCGGTCATCGCTTTCGCTCCGCGCGGCGCTCAGACTCGCCTGCTGGCGCAGAACGATTCGAACGACGAGGGCGCCTCGTCCGATGCGGACTCGTCAGATAACAACGACCAGTCCGCGAATGACTCCAACGACCAATCTGATCAATCCGACCAGTCCGACCAAGCGGCGCAATCGGGCGACGATCAGTCGAACTCCGGCGACGATCAGTCATCCAACGACTCGGGGAACGATTCGGATTCGTCCGATTCCGACGCGGACTCCGGAAACTGACGCTCAAGGCCTCGCGGTCGAGAGCCGGGCGGGCGGGTTGCCCGCCACCGCCGACCGCCTCCACAAAGCACGCTCTTCGATAAGTCCTCAACTGCCGGGTTGCTTGCGCATCGCGACCCGATCCTGAAAAGTTTCCGGTCGCGGGCGCTGAGACAGCGCAAGATGCTCGATCAATCGCTGCCGGCGAACAGCTTGATGAAGCGATGGAAGGAGAGCGAGGACAAGGGCTGAAGCAGGCTTTCGCGGACGAAAAAAAGCGGGCGGCTCAAGCCGCCCGCTTTTTGGTCTTCGAAAATATTAGCGTCAGGCGCTCTTAGTCGCCACCTCCATCGCCACCGCCGTCGCCGCCTTCCGCCTCCCCTTGCCTGACCAGGTTGCCGAGCACCGCCATCCCGGTATTGGTCTGAACGACACTTATGTTCTTGTCGGACACGATCACGATCGCGGCGGTCTCCGGCGGCGGCGTGCAAGACCCGACCGAGCCGGCGCCAACCGTGAAGGTCACGCTCAAACCGCCGGTGCCGTCGCCGGCGACCGTGTAAGTCCCGCTGACGGTGCCCGGGCAGAAGTTACCGGCTGAATCGTTGATCGTCTCGCTGCCGCTGATCGTTCCGTTCGAGGCGTCGGTCGGCGTCGCGGTGAGCAGTCCATTGCCCGTTACCCAAACTCCGCCGCCCACGTTGCCCTGAAAGCTGTTGACGTAGATACCGCTGAAGTCGGCGGACGTAAAGGTTCCGCCGCCTCCGTCACCATCCCAGGGATGTGCCTCGCCGTGATGGCTCTTCGCATGATGCGCGCCGGCCGCACCGGTCGACGCCAAGGCGAGCATACCGGCGAACCCGAGCGCTACAGCAAAAGAAGATTTCCCCATAAAACGCATTTCTGTGATACCTCCCGGAGCCCCCCGTGGACTCCCCCCGAAGTTTTTCCCCTCGCGCATTCGATTGTCCCGATCTGCGTCAAGTGAGTCAAATCACATGAAAAAGGACATCAAACTGCCTATCCGCCGGCAGGATTATCGAAATCCACCAGCCGGATGCAATTTCTTCGCGACAGGAGGCGGGCCCCGGTCCGGCCCTGCCCGCGGTATCCGAAGGGATTGCCGGCTTCAAGTCCATCGGGCCGCATGTCATAAGGTGGGAAGCTATCGGGGACCTAACTTTGGAAAGAAATCCGTACCTTCGGCTTCAAGACGCCGACCCGCTCGAGCGCGAGCATCTTTACGAGCAGGCCTACGATCGAGGGGCCGGCGACGCCGCGCCTGACCCTGCGGCGATCCCGGAATGGAACGCGCGGCGCCGGCGGCGGCTCAGACTCTACCGGCATGTGATGGGCGCGGCGGCGCGCGACGTGCTCGAAATTGGCTGTGGGACGGGCGATCTTACCTGCGCGCTGGCCCAGGGCGCGCCCCGCGTGGTCGCGATCGATCTCGCCTCCCGCGAGCTGAAGCTCGCGCAACTGCGCGCCGCACGCTACCCCGAGCTCAAGGGGCGCATCGAATTCCTGCGCATGAACGCGGTCAGGCTGGAGCTCGCCGATTCGAGCTTCGACTTCGCCGTCAGCACCTCGATGATCGAGCATCTGCATCCGGACGACGTCGATCGGCATCTGCGCGAAGTCTGGCGGGTGCTGAGGCCGGCCGGCCGCTACCTGGTTTGGTGCCCCAACCGCCTCGGCCATCACAAGGACCGGCCGTTTCATCTCTGCGTGATGTCGTATCGCGAGCTGCGGGCGCGGATGCGCGCGGCGGGATTCAGGTCATTCCGGTCTCCGATGCTGAAGGGCCGGCCGATGGTAAGCACGAACTTCAAGATCGCGATGGAGTCGGCGATGTCGGCGCTGCGTATCCCGATCCTGTGGAGTCACCTCGGCGTGCGCAACGTGATGATCGTCGCGACCAAGTAGCGGCTCCCGATGCTTTCCGAGCAAGGCGCATCTGTGCGAAAACCGGAGATCGAGCGGCAGCTCTCGCGGGAGACCAAGCGTAAATGGATTTCGATCTCAGTCCCGAGCAGCAGCGTCTCAAGGGCGTCGCGCGCGAGCTCGCGGCGGATTTTGCCCGGCGCGCCGCCGAGCACGATCGCGAGCGCAGCTCGCCGGTCGAGAACTACGCGGCGCTGCGCGACGCCGGGATGTTCGCCCTCGCGATCCCCAAGGAACTCGGCGGCCTGGGGGTGGGAGCGATCGGATGGGTGGCGGTCGCCGAGGAGCTGGCGCAGGGATGCGGCGCGACCACGCTCGCCTTCAACATGCACATGAACGCGACCGGCGGAATTTCCGATCGCCAGCGCATCCCGCTCGCGGTCCGCCAGCGCGCCGCCGACCTCGCGATCAAGGACGGCAAGCTGATGTGCACCTCGGCGACCGAGCCGGGCACCTCGAGCCTGCTGCCGAATTCCAACATCTTCTCGATCGAGGCGCGCAAGGTCGCGGGCGGCTTAAGGCTTTACGGCCGCAAGACGTTCTGCTCGATGGTCGAGGCAAGCGACTACTGCTACCTGTTCGCGCATCCGCAAAACCATCCGAATCCAACCCAGCTCGTCGCGGTGCTGGTCGCTTCCAAACAGAAGGAAATCACCATCACCGATATCTGGGACACGCTCGGGATGCGCGCGACGCGCAGCAACCAGGCCGACTTCGACGGCGCCTTCGTGCCCGACGAGCTGGTGCTGTACGAGATCAGCGACTTCACGCGCGGCTTTATCATCGAGGAATCGACCTGGGCGTTCGGCGGCTTCGCGGCCTGCTACCTCGGGGTCGGGCTGGGAATCGTCAAGTGGGCGCAGGAGTTCTTAAGCCATCGCCAGGCGCGCGGCTATGCGCAAGTGATGGGCTATCATCCCGACGTCGCCCGTCGCGTCGGCGACATGGTCACCGATATCGAGGCGGCGCGGGCGATGGTCTATCGCGCAGCCTGGGAGCATGACGCGCACGGGCCGACGATCGCGGCCTTCGACTGGTTCCTCAAGGCCAAGCTCGCGGTGGGCGGCGCGCTCCAGCGGATTATCAACAACGTCACGATCGCGTGCGGGGTGAATTCGCTGATGCGTACGCGCGAGCTCGAACGGATGATTCGCGACGCGATGACCGGGCCCATCATGCCGCCCGCCTCCGACGCCTGCTCGGGCGCGATCGGCCTGATGAGCATGGGGCTCGACCTCGACCAGGCGCCTTCGCTGCGCCCCGAGGATCCGGCGGTAACGATTCGCACCCGCAGGTAAGGAGGCACGAACATGCGGCTCGACGGCAAGATAGCAATCGTAACCGGCGCCGGCAGCGGTATCGGACGCGCGACGGCGATCCGCCTGGCACAGGAGGGCGCGAGCCTGGTGCTGAACGATCTGAACCCGAAGACGCTCGACGAGATTGCCAAACAGATCGTCAAGGAGCACGGCGTCAAGGTGGCGGCCGCGCCGGGCGACGTGTCGCGCGAGGAGACCGCGGCGGCGATCGCGGGCACCGCGAGCGGCCAGTTCGGACGCGCCGACATCCTGGTCAATGACGCCGGCATCCATCATATCGGCGACATCACGGAGGTCACGCTCGAGGACTGGAACCGGCTGATCGCGACCAACCTGACCAGCATGTTCCTGGTCACGCGCGCGATAATTCCGATGATGCTGAAGCAGCGCGCGGGCGCGATCGTCAATCTCGCCTCGATCTCGTCCTTCGTCGGCCAGGAGATGGGCGGCAAGAGCACGTTTCTGTACAACATCACCAAGGCGGGCGTGATGCAGCTTACGACCTCGCTCGCCACGCGCTACGCGGCCGAGGGTATTCGCGTGAACTGCGTCTGCCCGGGCGGGGTCAAGACCAATCTGATTCTGGGCTCGCTCTTGAAGGGGCAGGACCGGATCGACGAATCGGTATGGACCGCGGTCGGCGCGTCGCATCCGATGAACCGCGTCGCCGAGCCCGCCGAGATCGCGGCGGCGATCGCGTTTTTGGCCTCCGACGACGCCTCGTTCATAACCGGCGCCGCACTGCCGGTCGACGGCGGTTACCTGGCGCGCTGAATAGATCACCGCAGCGTCTACCCGAGAGCCCGCAGTCGGTTGGCAATCTCCAGGCTCAGAATGCTCGATTCCCGTCTCAACACTGCCCAGGTCACCAATGGAAGACGCACTGAAAATTGGCATGTACGTGTTACTGATTTTGCCGGGCTTCATCTGGGTCCAAACGCGCGAATATCACTTGCTGCGCGAGAAGCGATCTCAATTTGAGAAGACCCTGGAGATCATTCTTTGGAGTGCCGCAATCTGGATCATAGCCTGCGCAAGCCCCTACTGGTTCCCCGCGAACCCTAGAAACGTGGCTCTCTGCGAGGCGAGGGGCGCCTTACAAGACTCCGGAACGGGGGTTAACGTCGACTGGCCCAGGCTTTTGACCACAGACGCTGCCGTATTCTTCGCGACGGTGTGTCTCTGGTCGTTCCTCGGCGCCAA
>JBGPMT010000020.1:0-17089 GCA_041487135.1 Binataceae bacterium (SeqCode)
CTCGGCCGGTTGAGTTGTCAGGGATATTGGATACGCATCAAAAACCGCGATTGCTGGTGGTGTTCTACGGAAACCCGGACTACTACGCCTCGATCACCCGCGAGCTCAGCAAGCTTCGCGACTATTTTTCGATTCACCTGGTTTGCGCCAATTTCCGCGAACCGGTCTTCGACTGGCCACCGGACGTAACCGTTGAGCGACTGGGGCAGCGGCACCATTTCGACAAGCGCAGCCCCCTGACGCGCGTGTTCGGTATCCTGGACTATCTGCAATTCATGCGCACAGTGCGCAGGAGCATCCGAGAAATCGGGCCGGCGATAGTTCACGCGCATGACGCGCGGGCCTTCGTCGCCGCCGAGTGGGCAAGGGTGGGCAGCCAGCCGCCGATCGTTTACCAGGTTCGCGATTCGAATGAACCCGAGGCTTGCTCGCGGCTCTCCCTGCAACGATGGGTCGAGAAGCGGGCGCTCCGCAGGGGGCCCAGGGCCGCGCTGGTTATCCACTCGGAAAGCGAGCGCGCTGACCATTACGTCAGGCGCTCGGGAGATGCGCGGCCGCCGCTGGTCTGGCCGATGTACGCCAGTATCGACCTGATTCCGCGGCCGGCGGATTTCGCTTCACTGATCGAGCGCCGTTTCGCAGGCCGCGAGGTGCTCTACACGGGAGTGATCGGCCCCGAAATTGCGGCTGCCGAAGCACTGCGGGCGGTTTTCAGTTTGGGTGACGGCTGGCGCCTGACGCTTTTTGGCGCGATCTATCCTGACGATCTGCGGGAGCTCCGCAGGCTGGCTGATTCGCTGGGACTAGGTGATCGAGTGACCCACGGCGGATGGATTCCATTGCGCGAGATGATTGGCCGGACCATGGAGGCCGCCGTCGGACTGGTGCTCTTCAAACCGGCCTCGCTCAATTACCGGGCGATGGGCACCTCGACCAACAAGCTCTACGAGTACGCGGCGCGGGGAATTCCGGTCGTGGTTCCCGACACCCCGAGCTTCCACCGGGCGCTCGGCGACGAGCAATGGGCCGCTTATGCCGATATCGACAATCCCGATGCGATCGCGCGCGAGATCGGCCGGTTGCTCGCGGATCGCAACCGCTATGAGCGGGCGTGTCGGGCCGCGCGGCTGGCCTTCGAGCAGCGTTACAACTTCGAGCGGGTGGCGCCGAGCGTGCTGGAAAGGCTGATCGCCCTGGCGCAACCCGGGTCCTCGGGCTGCCCGGGTCTCGCCGTTCGGCAGACGGGAGCGGCTGGGTTAAGCTAATGGTGTGAAGCTGCGCATCGAAGATTCGCCCGCCGGGTCGCCGCCCGAGTCGAAATGGCGGCGCCTGAGCGGCCGGGCTCGTGCGGCAGCCGCGCTGTCTATCGGCAGGCTGGCAAATGCGGTGTTACGCGGCCTGGCAAGGTGCTTATGGCCGCGACCGCGACCACCATCGGCCGAGCGCGTCTGCATCTATCGGATTGGCAATATCGGCGACATGGTCTGCGCGCTGCCGGCGATCCATGCGATCCGCCGCGCCTACCCCGCGGCCCATCTGACGCTCCTCACTTCGCCGGGAGTGATCGGCGCGCCCTGGGCGGGGGAATTGCTCGAAGCGCTCAAATGGCTCGACGAAATTTCGGTCTATCACTCCGAGGATGTCGCGGGATGGCGCAACCTGTGGCGGATGGCGCGCAGCATGCGCGCCAGGCGTTTCGACGTCTGGATCGAATTGCCCGGGGCGCTGGCCTCGTTTCACACCCTGGTACGAAACAGCCTGGTCGCGCGGATCGCCGGGGCCCGCTGGGCCGGCGGATGGAGAGTCGCGACGGTGCGGTTTGCTGTCCGCGCGCAATCCGAATGGCTCGAGTTCGACGACGAGGTCGGTCGGCTGCTCAAAATACTTGCGGAGCTGGGAATAAACGGGGACGACGCCATCTTCCCGCTCACGCTTGCCGACCATTATCGGCAGCGCGCGGACGATCTGCTCGGCCCGGCCGCGCTGGCGGGACGCCGCCTGGTCGCGATCGCGCCGGGCGCAAAGCGGCCTACGAATCGATGGCCGGCGGAGCGCTTTGTCGAGGTCGGGCGGCAGCTCGCGGCGCGCGGCTTCGCGCTGGTTATTCTCGGCGGTCCGGCCGAGCGCGAGCTATGTTCCAGGCTCGAGAGCGAGCTCGGGAGCGGCAGCGCCGTCAATCTTGCGGGGCGGTGCTCGTTGCCGGAGTCGTGCGCGGTGCTCTCGCGCTGCGCCCTGCTGATCTGCAACGATTCGGGCGTGCAGCATCTGGCGGCCGCGATGGGAACACGATGCCTCTCGCTGTTCGCGGCGCGCGACCTCGGGCTTCGATGGCGTCCGCACGGCCCGCAGCATGTCGTGATCCGGAAATGGGTCCCCTGCCATACCTGCCTGCTCGAGGTCTGTCCGTACGACAACCGCTGTATCGGGCTGATCGCGGTGGACGAGGTCGTCAGCGCGGCGGACCGGCTGCTGACTCCATCGCCAGAGCTCGCCGTCGAACGAGCCGGTGCTGCCGGCGCCAATCCAAGAGCTGACCGCGGTCAGCCTGATCATGCGAATTTACGTCCCAACGCCAAGATATTTTCTCAGCCGTAGAAACAGCGATTGGCTTTATACCGTCCGGCTCCCGGAACTTTGCCGGTATTGCCCGGAAATCGAAATCTATCTGCAGCGCGCTCCGCTGATCGATCTCCTGATCAACGGCTCGTACTGCTGCTCGCTCCTGCACCATCGATTCGGCCTTCCGATACCTGAGGTGCTGCGCTACGGATTCCGCGACACCTATCTGTCGCAGCGGGACCTCATTCGCTCGCAAGCCGACCTGATATTCAGTTACGAACGCTTCCCGACTCGCACGCCGGTCCCGGTGGTATGGCAGACCGGCCCAACCTATACCGAGTACTTGCTCGCCCAGGGCAGCAATCCACGCCGAATCGAGCGGCAGATAGAATGGAAGCGCGCTTGCGCCGCGAAAGCCCGGCTGATCGTGGTGCCGACCCGATGGGGCGCCGAACGCGTGGCCGCAATGCTCGACGGATTCGAAGAGAAGCTGCGCGTGGTGCCGTTTTTTCTGCCGCACCTGAGTTTCATCGAACGCGAGCAAATCGAGGCCAAGGCGGCGGAGCGGACCTGCCGGCTGACGTTCGTCGGCCGCCAGGCGCGCCGCAAGGGTCTTGATTTGGCGGTCGAGGCGTTCGAGCGGCTCGACGCCCGTTATCCGGGCCGCTTCCGGCTGACGATCGTGAGCAGCTTCATCGATGGTCCCATCGATCTGCCGCGCAAACCCAACCTGGAGCTGATTCGGGAATTGCCGGTGGCCGAGGTTCAGGAGCTGCTCGGCAAATCGCATTTTCTCCTGATGCCGAGCCGCTTCGAAACTTTCGGCTGGGTCTATCTGGAGGCAATGTCGCGGGGCGCCATCGCGGTCGCGCTGAATGCTCCCGTGCAGGCGGAACTGCTGGCTCAGGGGAGAGCGGGCATATTGACCGAGGCGGCTCCTGAAGCAATCGCACGGTCGATAGAAGAGGCCTGTGCGAGGCCCGAAACCTGGCGGCAGCGCGCGCTTGACGCGTACGATTTCGCACACACCGAATTTAGTCCGGCCGCGGTCGCCGGCAAGCTCCGTGGCGTCTTCGAAGAAGCACTGGCAACACGATAAACTACCCTCCAGAAATTCCTACTGGTGCTCGCGAGCTGGGCGAATCAGCGCGCGGGTGCCGGCTTGAAGAGCTCGGCCAATAGTCCTGCCTGCGATGGCTCGCCAAACTCATAAGAATATCGCCTGGAGTTACATCAATCTGGCGGTGGGCATACTGTCCCCGCTGATCCTGATCCCGCTGTTTACGCGCCTTTTGGGCCGCGAGCTTTACGGCGAATACGTCGTTATCACTTCGCTGTCGTACTATCTGGGGCTGGCCAATCTCGGACTCGGCCAGACGATCGCGAATCGGATCGCGGTGATGGTGGCGAATCGGGATCACGCTCAGGTAGGAGCGATGGTCTCCACCGCCTTTTATTCTCTGGCCGCGGCCGCCGCGCTGCTCCTGATCGCGCTGTTCGTGCTGACGCCATTTCTGTGGGACCTCCTGGTCGGGAGCTCGGACCCGGCGGCGAAGCTCGCCTTCTTCGCCATCTTCGCGCTGAGTCTGGTCGCTTTCCCGTTCAAAGCGCAGGACATGATGCTGCGCGGCTATCAGCGCGTCGATCGTGAGCAGGCGGTCTGGGCGGCGCTCAGCGTGGTGCGCGCGGTCGCGATGGCGGCGGCGCTTTTGTGGGGCCTGAAGCTGGCCCCGGTTGCAACCATCCACGGCGTCGCCGGCCTGCTGAGCGGGCTGGGAACCTATCTCCTCGCTGTACGGCTCTCGCCCGCCGCACGCCCCAGGCTCACGGATTTTTCCTTAAGACTGCTGCGCGAACTGGTCAGGCCAAGCATCGCTTTTCTGGTTCTGCAGATCAGTTCAACGCTGGCCATGCGGATCGACAACGTGGTCATCGGCTATGTGCTGGGCGCCGAATCGGTTACCTCCTATGCGGTGCCGTTTCGGCTGATGCTGATGGTGACCCTGCTCTTCACGATGGTGTTGAGCGCGCTGCAGCCCACGATCACGGCGCACTATGCGCGCGATAACCGTGAGTTGCTCCGCAGGGCCTACAGCTTCTTCACGCGGCTCGCGCTGCTGTATGCGGTCGCCGCAGGAGTCGCGCTGTGGCTGGTCGGGCCGCATTTCATCCGGCTATGGGCCGGTCCGGGAGTCTATCCGGGAGAATTGGTCTTCGGCCTGCAGATTGCGTTCACCTCGCTCCAGATTCTGCTCACGCCGGCCGAGACGATTCTGTGGGCCACCTCGCGACATTATCTGTGGGCCACGATCGCGCTCGTCGAGGGCGGACTCAATCTCGGCCTCTCGATATGGTGGGCGCATCAATGGGGACTGGCGGGGGTAATCGCTGCATCGATAGTGGCGCGACTGTTGACCAATGCCTGGTACCTGCCGATAGCCGCATCGCTCACGGTCGGCGGCTCGATCGGAAATGGGCTCTGGCGGATGGCCCCCGGCGCCGCGCTCGCCGCAGTCACGGTGGCCGCAGTGGGCGCGTTCTGGATGATGGCGGCGCCAACCTCGATGGGAGCTTCCATCGGCCTCACGGCAGCTTTGCTGATCGCATTCTCGGCGGCTTTTGCATGGCTTGGTTTCACCACCGAGGAGCGGCGCCTGGCCCTGGGATGGCTGCTGCCGGCTTCCACGGCAGGAGACATCGCTCAGAGCTAGCGGCGCAATGGCTTTGCGCTTAATACTCGCGAAATTGAGATCCTGGCTGCTCTCGTTGTGGTTCAACTTCAATCGATGCGCATGAGCCACGCTGATATTCATCCGGTTGCGGAGCGGGCAAAACGGCCGCGGCAAGGTCCGGGCGGAGCTGCCGGTCCCCGCGTGTTGCACGTGGTTCCTTCGTTCTGGCCGGCAATCCGATACGGCGGGCCCATCGAGTCCACCTTTCAGTTGTGCCGCCATCTCGCTGAGGCTGGATGCGAGGTCATGGTGCTCACCACCGACACTGACGGCCCGGGTGCAAGGGTAGCGGTCCAGACCGGTGGCGAGGTCGAGCTTGCCCCCGGGATGCGCGTTCGTTACTACCGCAAGCTCATGCGCAATTCTGTCGCCCCGGGACTGATCACGAATTTGGCCCGCTACGCCGCTGCGGCGGATCTCGTGCATTTGACCGCGGTTTACAATTTTCCAAGCCTCCCGACTCTGGCGATCTGTCGCCGGTTGAATAAGCCCCTGGTATGGTCACCGAGAGGCGCGCTGCAGGATTGGCCAGGCCGCCGGCGCGCGATGGCGAAAGCGCTGTGGGATCGGCTGTGTCTGAAAATCGCCCCGCCGCATGCGATCCTCCACGCCACTTCCGAGCCGGAAGCGGAATCGATTAGGAAAGCATTGCCCGGACTGAGCATCGCGGTAATTCCCAACGGCGTGACGATTCCGGACGCTTCACCCGGACCCCCCGGCGGCTCTGAAACACTTCGTCTCTTATTCATCGGCCGGCTTGATCCGAAAAAGGGACTCGAGAACCTGCTGGATGCATGTGCGATGCTCAAGCGTCAGGACGCGCTGCGCTTTACGCTCACGATCGCGGGCAGCGGACCTGAGGCTTATCGGAAACGGCTGAGCGATCTCATCCATCGGCGTGAGCTGGCCGATCGGGTCAGGATGAGCGGCAAGGTTGACGGGAACGAAAAGGAACGCGCTTTCGCCGAGGCGGATGTTACGATCGTTCCCTCTCATATCGAGAATTTCGCCCTCGTGGTCGCGGAGGCGCTGGCCCGGGAGCGGCCGGTGATCGCGAGCCACGGCACGCCGTGGGCGGAAATCGAGCGGGTCGGATGCGGACTCTGGGTTGAGAACAGTCCGGCGGCGCTGAGCGACGCGGTTCGCCGCATTTCGGCCATGCCGCTTCCCCAAATGGGAGAACGGGGGCGGCGCTGGATGATCGAGCAGTTCGGATGGCCCGCAATCGCGCGGCAGATGCTGACCTGCTACTCGCGCGCTCGCTCAATGGCTAGCGGCACGGGTCCTGCTTATGAGTGCTGACGGCACATCGAAACCGGTGTCGGTCGTGATTCTCACGGTCAACGAGGAGGTCAATCTGCCTCAGTGCCTGAAAAGCCTGGCCGGACTCGACTGCGAAATCTTCATCGTTGATTCCGGCAGCACCGACCGCACCGTCGAGATCGCGCGCAGCTTCGGCGCATCCGTCGTTACCCATCCTTTCGAGAATTACGGCGCCCAGCGCAATTGGGCACTGGAGAACCTCGATCTCCGCACGCCATGGGTGCTGCACCTCGACGCCGATGAGCGGCTGTCGCCGCAGCTTCGGGACTCGATCGACCGGGCGCTTGCAGATCCGGGAGACTACCAGGGCTTCCTGGTTGGAAAATCCGTCATCTTCATGGGCCGGGCGATCCGCCATGGCGGTCTGTTCCCCTCCTATCACCTGCGGCTGTTCAGGGTCGGCAAAGGACGCTGCGAGGATCGGCTCTATGATCAGCATTTCATGGTGGAGGGGAAGGTCGGCACGCTGCGCGGCGAACTGTTCGACGTGATTGCGAGCGATCTCGCGAGCTGGATCGCGCGCCATAATCGATGGTCGGACCTGGAAGTGCACGAGGTGCTGCATCAGGGCGCCCATCCGGGCGCGATGGTCGAGGCGCGTCTGGAAGGCACGCCGATCGAACGCCGGCGCTGGCTGCGCAACAGCTTCTACTACCGCATGCCGCTCTTCCTGCGAGCCTTTCTCTATTTCATCTGGCGCTATTTCATCCGGCTCGGATTTCTCGACGGTCGCGAGGGTCTGATTTTTCACTTCATGCATGGCTGCTGGTACCGCTTTGTGGTCGACGCAAAGCTCTACGAGGCGACCACCAAAGCGCTGCAGAATCCCCGGCCGCAGCCGCAACCTGCCGAATCCGGCCAAGCCGGCTGATGGCGGTTGTGCCCGGCGGGTAGCGAGCGGTTCTGTTCGATGCTGATTTTGGGAATCAACGCCTACCACGGTGATGCGAGTGCCTGTGCGGTGGTCGACGGAAAAATCGCGGCGGCCGCCGAGGAGGAGCGCTTCAACCGCGTCAAGCATGCGGCCGGCTTTCCTGCCGAAGCTCTGCGCTATGCGCTTGAAGACTCGGGCGCCGGCCTCGGCGAGGTCAGGATGCTGGCCGTGGCCCGTAACCCGTGGGCGCGAATTCTCAAGAAGGCGCTGTATGCCTTCAAGATGCCGTCGTTGGCCTGCAGCCGAATTGGCGTGCAGAGCCGCTTCGCCTCGATCGCCGACGAGGCGGCGGGCGCGCTTGGCGTGCCGCCCGGCCAGATCGAAGTGCGCCGCGTCGAGCATCATAAGGCCCACCTGGCGAGCGCCTTTCTGGTCTCACCTTTCGATGAAGCCGCGGTGTTGTCGATCGATGGTCTGGGCGATTTCGCCAGCGCGATGTGGGGCGTCGGACAAGGCAACCGTCTCAAGCCGCTGGGCGCGGTCGCCTTCCCCCATTCGCTGGGGATCTATTACACGGCGCTCACCCAGTACCTTGGCTTCCCCAAGTATGGCGACGAGTACAAGGTGATGGGGCTCGCGTCGTATGGGCAGCCCGAGATGCTCGATGAGTTCCGCAAGATCGTGATCACGCGCAACCGCGGCCGGATGGATTTCGAGCTGGGCGCCGACTACTTCACCCATCACGTGACCGGCGCCGAGATGACCTGGCAGGGCGGCGAGCCGGTTATCGGACGGCTCTATTCGGACCACCTGGTTAAGCGGCTGGGCAAATCGCGCGCGCCCTCCGAACCGCTCGAGGATCGGCACTTCGCGATCGCCTCATCGCTGCAGCGCCGGCTCGAAGAGGTCGTGCTTGACCGGCTACGCACGCTCAGGAAAATCACCGGGATGCGCCGGCTCTGCCTGGCCGGCGGGGTGGCCTTCAACTGCGTCGCCAATGGCAAGATTCTCGAGCATACCGGCTTCGACGAAGTCTACGTGCAATCGGCGGCCGGCGACGCGGGGCTGGCGATCGGCGCGGCGATGTACGTCTGGCATCACGAGCTCGGCCATCCGCGAGAGTTCGTGATGGAGCATTCGTACTGGGGGCCGCAGTTCAGCGCGCAGCAGATCGGCGCGCTGCTCGATTCAAACCGCGGCCATCTGGAACGCGAAGGCTGCGCGATTCAGAAGATTGACGATGCGGCGGAGCTCGACCGCCAGACCGCGCACGCGATCGCGGACGGCCAGGTCATCGGATGGTTCCAGGGCCGGATGGAATGGGGACCCCGCGCACTCGGCAATCGCAGCATCCTCGCCGACCCGCGCCGTCCCGAGATGCGGGATATCCTGAACGCCAAGATCAAGCGGCGCGAGATGTTCCGGCCGTTCGCCCCCTCGATCCTGGAAGAGGCGACCGCGGAATATTTCACCCAGGGCCACCCCTCGCCCTTCATGCTGATGGCTTATCCGGTCAGGCCGGAGAAGCGCGCGGCGATACCGGCCACGACTCACGTCGACGGTACCGGCAGGCTGCAGACTGTTAACCAGCGCCAAAATGAACGCTACTACAACTTAATCAAGGAATTTGGGCGCCAGACCGGCGTACCGGTTCTGCTTAATACTTCCTTTAACGAGAATGAACCGGTCGTATGTAAGCCGGAGGAGGCGCTCAACTGTTTCCTGCGCACCAAGATGGACGTACTCGTCATGGGGCCGTATATGGTGACCCGTCCAAGGACGGTAAACTGATTACTCGGTCCTGGCGGTGCATCCGCCTTTTTTCTGGACATCGAGACCGAAGAATGAAAGTAGAGTGATGTGATGGCAAAAGCGGTTAGGGTTGTGGTGACCGGCGCCGGAGGCTTCATCGGTCATCATCTCGTCAGTTACCTGAAGCGGCAGGGCTACTGGGTACGGGGAGTGGACGTAAAATTTCCCGAATTCTGTGCTACCGAGGCCGATGATTTCGCGCTGCTCGACCTGCGCCGGTGGGAGAATTGCCTGCGCGCCACCGATGGCGTCGAAGAGGTCTATGCGCTGGCCGCGGACATGGGCGGGATGGGCTTCATCTCGGCGCACCACGCGCAGATTCTGCACGGCAACACCCTCATCAATTTTCACACCATCGAGGCGGCGCGCCTGAACCGCGTCCGGCGCTATCTCTACACCTCGTCGGCCTGCGTCTATCCCGAGTATCGGCAGACCGAGACCGCGGTGACGCCGCTGCGCGAGGAAGACGTCTACCCCGCTCAGCCTCAGGATGCCTACGGATGGGAGAAGCTGCTGACCGAGCGTCTTTGTACCCATTATCAGCAGGACTATGGCCTGGAGACCCGGATCGTGCGCTTTCACAACATCTTCGGCCCCCTCGGAACCTGGGAGGGAGGGCGTGAAAAGGCGCCGGCGGCGATGTGCCGGAAGGTCGCGATCGCCAAGCTGAACGGCAATCACGAAGTCGAAATCTGGGGCGACGGTGAGCAGACCCGTTCGTTCTGCTATATCGACGATTGCGTCGTCGGAATCCATCGGCTGATGCGCTCGGAGGTTCGTGAACCGCTGAATCTGGGCCAGGACCGCCTGATTAGCATCAATCAGCTCGCGGATCTGGTGGCTGAAATTGCCGGTATTCGGATCGTCAGGAAACACGTCGCGGGCCCCCAGGGAGTGCGCGGCCGCAACTCGGACAATACGCGCTTGCGCGCGGCGCTGGGCTGGGAGCCGCAGGTCTCGCTCGAGGAGGGACTCGCGGGGACCTATGCGTGGATCGAGGAGATGGTGCAGCGCGACGGCGCCGCTCGACCGAAACTAGCGGCGCGGGCGTAGGTTCCGCTCCAAACGGCTGTTCCGAGAGCGAGGAAACGGGTTTCGATTACGAATCTTCTCTTCCTCAACCGTTCTTTCTGGCCCGACCTCGAGGCCACCGGCCAGTTCCTGACGGAGCTCTGCGAGGACCTTTCGGCCGAGCACGAGATTACGTTCATCGCGGGACCCTCTTATCATGTCCGCACGCAAGGCCGCGGACTCATCAAGCACGAGACGCTCGGGCGGATCTCGATTATCCGTACCTGGGGAACGCGCCTGCCCAAACGCAGGCTGCCCGCGCGATTCCTGAATCTTGGCACCTACTACGGGCTCGCTGGGGTGGCCGCGCTGCAGGTCAAGCGTCCGGATATCATTATCGCGGAGACCGACCCTCCCCTGCTGGGCGCGCTCGGAGCGCTGCTGAAATGGCGCTGGAACTGCCGGCTGGTCTACAACGTTCGCGACCTCTACCCGGACATCGCGATTGCCAACGGCGCGTTGAAAAGCCGCTTCCTGCTGGGCCTGCTGGAGCGGGCCAATCGCCTCTCCTACCGAAGCGCGGATTGCATAATCGTGCTGGGCGAGGACATGCGCCAACGGCTGCTCGCCAAGGGCGTTGCGCCGGAAAAGATCGCGCTGGTGCCCGACTGGGTGGATTGCCGGAACATCCGGCCGATGCCGTCGAGCCACTTTCGCCGCCAATTCGGGCAGAGCTTCGTGGTGATGTACTCGGGAAACCTCGGCCTCTCGCAGCAACTCGAAACCGTGCTCGACGCCGCCGGGCGCCTGCGTGACGATTCGCGGATCCGGTTCATTCTAATCGGCGAGGGCGCCCGCAAGCAGTGGTTGATCGATCGCGCCCGCCAGCTCGGACTGCGCAACCTGGATTTCCTGCCCTACCGTCCTCGGGAGGAGCTGGCCGAATCTTTGAGCGCGGGCGACCTTCATCTGGTACCGCTCTTTCCGGGGGCCGCGGGATGCATCGTGCCGAGCAAGATTTATGGGATCCTCGCTGCCGGCCGGCCGTTCGTCGCAATCATGGAAGACTCGGCCGAGATCGCGCGGCTCGCACGTGAAAACTCGATCGGATTTGTGGTTCAGCCCGGCGATGCCGACGGCCTCGCGCGGACCATCCGGCAGGCTGCCGGGAGGCCCGCTGAACTGGCTGCGATGGGTGTAAGGGCTCGCCAGCTCGCGGAGCAGCGTTTTGATCGCAAGGTCGCAACCCGAAGCTTTGCCAAGGTGCTAAGTTCGTTGATGAACGAGGAATTGCCACCCGGCGCAGAGGCCCATCTTTCCCCTTCGACGGGTTCGCTGTAGGCTCCTCTGCTTTTGACCTCACAAGGCGTGATTTAATTTGTATACTCGTACTTTACCCGCTCCATGTGTTTTATGATATGCTGGATTGTGTAAAGGCGTCGCTAGGCCTTGCTAATGAGGAACTCGAAAGTCTCACGCCTCCGCGTGCTGTGATGTGACGTTCAGATGAGGAATGTGCTAACCACCTCGCTGGCCTATTGGTGGGCCCCCTTCCTGCTCGCCAGCGCTATCACGCTGCTCTTGATGCCGCTGATGAAGCGGATCGCCGTCCGCTTCGGGGTCGTCGCGGCGCCGGCAAGGCCTGACCTCGAAGGCGCGGCCGAGCTTCCATCCGTGCCTCTGCTGGGCGGGGCTGCGATTATCGGCGCGTTCCTGATTACGCTCGCATTGCTGGGACATCTTCCGGCCTGGCTGGCGGTGGGAGCGTTAGGGCTCTTCCTGCTCGGGTTGGTCGACGACATAGTGGTCCTGAAGCCGGCGCAGAAATTGATCGCCCAGATCGTGGTGGTAACCGCGGTCGTGATGCTGTACCGGCATCCCAGCCATCCTCTGCTGACGCCCTGGCCGCTGGCCGACTCCCTGATCGTTGTGCTGTGGCTGCTGGGAACGACCAATGCCTACAACCTGGTTGACGGGCTCGACGGCCTTGCGAGCGGAATCGGGATTGTAGTGTGCGCGGCGACCGCCGCCACCGGATGGCTCCATCACAGCCCGGCGCTCGTCTACTGGTCGCTAGCGCTGGGCGGGGGCCTGGCCAGTTTCCTGATTTGCAATTTCCATCCGGCGTCGGTCTTCATGGGCGATAGCGGCGCTCTGCCGATTGGCCTGCTACTGGGCCTGTTCGCGTTATTCGGGGGCGGGCTGGCGAGCAACTCTCACGTGACACGGTACGTCTATCCGATCATGGTGCTCGCGATGCCGCTGTTGGATACCGCGATCGTAAGCGTCACCCGGCTCGCCACGGGCACCCCGATTTCCCGCCACGGCCTCGACCATTCTCACCATCGCCTGCTCCATCTCGGCCTCTCGACCCGCACCGTGGTCGGGGTGTGCTGGCTGGTTGCCGCGGCCGGAGCGGCCTGCGCAGTCGTGATGACGATACTGCCGCACTGCTATCTGGTCGCCACGCTTCCGATCGTGGTGCTCACCTTCGCGGTGTTAAGCCTGTTCATGATGGATCTGACCTTTGAGGCGAGCGCTCCCGGAGTCGCCTGGGGCTATCGCCAGGGCTTTGCGCGCTTCATCCTGAGCCTCAGCTACAAGCGGCGGCTGGTGGAAGTGATCCTCGACTTCTCGTTGATCACGGGTGCTTATTTCGGTGCCTTCCTCCTGCGGCGCGATTTCAACCTCGATGATCGATTGCTCGCCTCGATGCTGCATTCGCTGCCGTGGGTGGTGATTCCGACCTACGCCGCCTTCGCGGCGGCCGGCGTCTATAGCGGGATGTGGCGCTACGCGGGGCTTTCCGAGCTTATCCGCTTCGTTAATGGCTCGGTGCTCGCCGGCATCATGATGGTGATCGCGGGGTTGATGGTTTGGTTGCCGGCCTCGGGTTCGATCGTGGTGCTGTTCGTGATCCTGTTATTCAACTTCCTGGTGGCGACGCGGATGTCGTTTCGCGCGCTGCGCAAGGGAATCCATCGGCTGACGGAGCCGCGCGACCGCGTCTTGATCGTCGGTGCCGGGACTTCGGCGGCGATCGCCGCAGGCTGGGTCTTTTCGGGTCAGAACCGTCACGTCAGGCTGGTCGGCTTCGTGGACGACGATGCGTTCAAACGCGGCAAGCTCGTCCACGGCCATCGGGTGCTTGGTTCACTCGATGATCTTGAACGAGTGTTGCGCAAGCGTCCTTTCGATCAGATCATGCTCGCCGCCGAATCGCTGGGCGACGAACGGCTGGCGCTCATCCGGCGATTCGCCGACGCACACCAGATCGCAGTTAGCCGGTTCTCGATGCAGATCAATGAAGTCGAGGCGGCGCGCGGCGGCCTCCCCAAATCCCCCAATGGCGAAGTATCCCGTCAAGGCAAAGAGCCGCTGCCGGTGGCACGGGTGCGGCCGGTCGGTTCCTGACCGCGCAATCGTCGGGGCGCCGTACCGCCTTGCATCGCAAGCTCACGCCCTCTAAAGCTTGTAATGCTCGGAATTTGACATGAATCGCGTTCGAAAACCGGTGCGAATCGTTCCCAAGGGATGGGGCCGGGAGGTCTGGATCGCCAATAACGAACTCTATTGCGGAAAAATTCTGGAAATCCGCAAAGGCAAGCGCTGTTCGCTGCATTTCCACAAGCTCAAGGCCGAATCATTCTATCTGCGCGTGGGACGGCTCAGGGTCTGGATCAAGGAATCGGCCGCTTCGGAGACCTTGGAAGAATTCGAGCTTCAGGCCGGCGATTGTATGGACGTGCCGCGCGGCCTGATCCATCAGATGGAAGCGCTTGAGGATGCGGAATTGCTCGAATTCTCCACTCAGCACTTCGATAGTGATTCCTACCGGCTGGTGCCCGGCGATTGACCGACGCTTCCATCCTGGTCCCACTGGAGTTTCATTACGGCCGCTGCGGTCTCGGCGGCCGGGCCCGCTAAGAGTGAGGGGAAGCAGATGGCAAAGGTCGCGTTAATCACGGGAGTAACCGGCCAGGATGGCTCCTACCTGGCCGAGTTCCTGCTGAATCGGGGTTACGAGGTTCATGGTATCGTGCGGCGGAGCTCGAGCTTCGCGACCGGCCGGATCGACCATTTGCGCAAGGGTTACGGCCAGTCGCGATCGGGCCTGCAACTCCATTACGGCGACTTGGGCGACGCGACCGGCCTTCGGCGCATAATCGAGCAGACCCGTCCCGACGAGCTCTACAATCTGGCCGCGCAGTCGCACGTCAGAATTTCGTTCGATCAGCCGGAATACACCGCCGACGTGGTCGGTCTCGGCACGCTCAGGCTGCTCGAGGCGCTTCGCGATCACAACAAGCGTCACGGCCGCACCGTGCGGATGTACCAGGCGGGCTCCTCCGAGATGTTCGGCCAGGCTATCGAAGTGCCCCAGCGCGAGACCACGCCGTTTCATCCGCGCAGTCCCTATGCCTGCGCCAAAGTCTATGCGCATTGGCAGACCGTGAACTATCGCGAGGCCTACGCGATGTTCGCCGTCAACGGCATCCTGTTCAACCACGAATCGCCGCGGCGCGGCGAAAACTTCGTGACCCGCAAAATCACCCGCAGCGCGACCCGCATCAAGCTCGGGCTGCAGAACCGGCTCACGCTCGGCAACCTCGAAGCCCGGCGCGACTGGGGCTTCGCCGGCGACTACGTCGAAGCGATGTGGCTGATGATGCAGCAGGAGCAGCCCGACGACTACGTAATCGCGACCGGCGAGAGCCATTCGGTGCGCGATTTTCTTGAGCTCGCATTCGCCCGCCTCGAGCTCGACTGGAACAAGCACGTCGAGCTCGATTCGCGCTTCCTGCGCCCCGCGGAGGTCGACAATCTGCGCGGCGATTCGTCCAAGGCACGGCGCGTGCTTAACTGGCAGCCGAAAGTGAATTTCGAGCAGCTGGTGGCGCTGATGGTCGATGCCGATCTGGAATTGGCGGAGCGTGAATTGAAGTCCCAGGGCCGCTGAACCGGCAACCGGCATCCAAGCGGCGAGAGGCTCGGCAGGTTTTGGCCGGGCCTCTCGCCTTTTTCGCCCGTGACAATTTGGGGCAGCGTGCGGACACGGCTCATGCGTTGCGCGACGCCGGTCGTTGCTGGATGATTTTTGATTCGCGAAGGCTGCGCCACATAGGAAATGTCAATCGCGCCGGCTCATCGGAGTAGATCATGATTCCAGCGTGGCTCTCGTTGCTCGACGCCGTGCTCGCGGCGATGCTCGTCGCGTTCGGCATTACCGCGGCGCATTTCGAGTTGATACCGGCGCTGTTTGGCTTCCAGATGTTCATCCTGGGCGCGCTGCTGGCGCTCCTGGCTCTTTTCTTTGGCCTGGTCGGAATCTGGCGCACCGCGAATCCCGCGCTTCGCACCGGCCGCTATGCGGCGTGGGCCGGAATACTGATCGGCCTGGCGATCGTGCTTCCGACCGTCGTGCTGGTCGCACGCAGCCGCGGCTTTCCGCTGCTCGACGACGTCACTACGGATTTCGCCGATCCGCCATCGTTCATGCGCGCCGGCCTGCTGGAAGAAAATCAAAATCGCAACCTGGGCTACGACCGCGCGCGCTGCGAGCCGGTACAGAAGGCCGCCTATGGAACCATCGCGCCGCTGGCCACGCCCGATTCGCCGGCGGTCACCTTCGAGCACGTCAGGATCGCCGCGGGCGAGATGCCGGATTGGCGGGTCACCTATGTCGATCCGCAACGGCTCGCCGTGGAGGGCGTCGCCGTCTCCTGGCTGTTCCGCTTCAAGGACGATTTCGTAATCGAAGTGCGGCCGGGCGACGGCGGCAGCAGGATCGAGATGCGTTCGAGGTCGCGCGACGGCATCGGCGACCTCGGCGCCAAAGCCGGCCGTATCCGCGCGTTTTTCGCGATGCTCGCCAGGCGCCCGTTGGCGGCCGCGCCAGACCGCCCGTGAACCCGCCCGCCCGCCTGGGCCGCGTAGTCGAGGGATCTATGCGGAGCGATTAGAGTCACGCGCGATGCGGCAACCTACGCCTGCTCGACGTTCGATGGGGGCGGCGGAGGCTATCACGTTTCTGGATGAGCGAGCGAAAAGAATGACCGGGATCCTTCGCTGCGCTCAGGATGACAAGGCCAGGTTGTCATTCTGAGCAGAGGCTGCCGAAGCGAAGAATCCCGGATCATCCCTGATGCGCTCCAGCGTTTATCAGGCCGTACTGTCGCGGCGGCACTGCGCCCGCTATGATCACGCTTCGATTATGATCGCGATCGTGGACTATCGGGCGGGCAATCTGACCAGTGTGGCCCGCGCCCTCGAACATCTCGGCCATCGCTCCGAAATCACCGACCGTGCTGAACGGATCCGCGCCGCCGAGCGCGTCATCCTGCCCGGAGTGGGGGCCGCTGGAGCGACCATGACGAACCTCGAGCGGCTGGGCCTGGTCGAGGTCATCCGCGACCAGGTAATCGGCGCCGGACGGCCTTTCCTCGGCATCTGCATCGGCATCCAGGTGCTGCTCGATCGCAGCGACGAGGACGACGCGCGCTGTCTCGGCGTCGTCGCCGGCGGCGTCAGGCGTTTTCCTACGGTCGTCGACGGGCGGCCGCTCAAGGTGCCGCAGATCGGATGGAACCGCGTGCGGCAGCGCCGGGCGCATCCGATTTTCGACGGCATCCCCAACCCCAGTCATTTCTATTTCGTGAATTCATACTACCCGGTCCCGGCCGATCAGTCGCTGGTAATCGCGACCAGCGATTACGGCGTCGAATTCTGCGCCGCGCTGGCCGCCGGCAACCTGGTCGCAACCCAGTTCCATCTCGAA
>JBGPMT010000021.1:0-16909 GCA_041487135.1 Binataceae bacterium (SeqCode)
ACCGCGTAGAGGTTCAGCAGATCGAAGCTGATCGCGCCGCTCTGCTGATGGGCGAGATGGACCAGGTAGAGGATCGCGACCAGCATCAGGATCGAGCCCAGCATCGTGAACAGGATGAACTTGAAGGCGGCGTAGATTTTGCGGCCGTGTCCCCAGATGCCGATCAGGAAGTACATCGGGATCAGCATCACTTCCCAGAACACGTAGAACATGAAGAGGTCGATCGCGAGCAGCGCGCCCAACAGCCCGGTCTCGAGCACCAGCATGAAAAAGCAGAACTCGCGCGGACGGTAGCCGATGTCGCCGCCGCCCGAGTAGATCAGCGAGAGCGAAATCAGGAGCGTCGTCAGCACCACCAGGAACAGGCTGATGCCGTCCAGCCCCAGGTGGTACGAAATCCCGAACTGCGGAATCCACTCGTACTGCTCGACGAACTGGTAGCCGGCCTGGCCCGGATCGAAGCGGATCAACAGGTAGACGCTGATCGCCAGCGGTATCAGCGAGAGTGCCGCGGCCGCCCGCCAGGTCGAGCGTTCGTCGTTCTGTAGCATCACGAACAGCGCGCCCAGCAGCGGCAGGAAAGTCAGACCGGTCAGCCAGTAGCTTTCCATCAGCGGACCACCAGGTAGAGGTAGTAGGCGGCGATCGCGACGGCACCGAACAGGTAGACCAGCATGTAATGCTGCACGTTGCCGGTCTCGATCCTGCGCAGCGCCTCGCCGCTGTTCTCGACCGTCATCGCCGAGCCCTCGACCAAGCCGTCGATTCCGTGCCGGTCAACGCCGCGCGCCAGCAGCGGTCCCGCGATCCAGAAAAGCGGGCGCGAAACCAGTGTGTGGTAGATCTCGTCGACGTAGTACTTGCGCAGCAGCGTGCGGTAGAGCGCCCCCGCCGTCTCGGCGATCAAGCCGGGAAGCCCAGGCTGCCGAATGTACATCAGCCAGGCAAACGCGATACCGACGAGCGTGGCGGCCAGCGCCAGCACCGAGAGCGTAGTGGCGCTGACTTCCATCACCGGCTTGAAATTCCCCGTCACCGGCGCGAGGAAGCGAATGAAGGCATCGCCCCACAAAAAGTCCTTGGGCAGGTTAACCCATCCGCCACAAATCGCGAGCACAGCGAGCACCAGCAGTGGAATGGTCATCACCGGCGGCGACTCGTGAATATGTTCGGCCCGGCGCGCATCGACGCGCGAGGCGCCGTGGAAAGTCATGAAGATGAGCCGGAACATGTAGCAGCTGGTCAGGCCGGCGGTGATGACACCCAGGAGCCAGAGTCCCACGTGACCCGAGTTGTAGACCGATTCGAGAATCAGGTCTTTCGAGAAATAGCCGGAGAAGCCCGGGATCGCACTGATGGCGAGCGTCGCGATCAGCATGGTGGCGTAGGTGATCGGCAGCTTGCGCCAGAGTCCGCCCATGCGGTTCATGTCCTGTTCGCCGTCGAGCGCGTGCATTACCGAGCCCGCGCACAGAAACAGCAGCGCCTTGAAGAAGGCGTGGGTCATCACGTGGAAGATTCCCGAGGCGAACGCGCCGACGCCCGCGCCCAGGAACATGTAACCAATCTGACTGATCGTCGAGTAGGCCAGCACGCGCTTGATATCCGGCTGGACCAGCGCGATGGTCGCGGCGAAGAAGGCGGTCAGGGCGGCGATGGCCGCGATCAGGTTCATCGCGGCGGGCGACAGGATAAAGAGGAAATTGAGCCGCGCGACCATGTAGACGCCCGCCGTCACCATCGTGGCGGCATGGATCAGGGCGCTTACCGGGGTCGGACCGACCATCGCGTCCGGCAGCCATATGTAGAGCGGAATCTGCGCCGACTTGCCGGTCGCGCCGGCGAACAGCAGCAATCCCGCGACGGTCGCGACCGGCCAGCCGAGCGGCTCCCAGAGACTGCCGAGGATCTCGCGATGGGCGCGCATGCCGGCGAAGGTGAGCGTCCAGACGCCGTGCGCGCCCAACGCATAGACCAGCGTGAGAATCCCCAGAATGAAGCCGGCGTCGCCGATGCGGTTGACGATGAACGCCTTGCGGCCGTTGTAGGCAAACTCGGCATTCGTGTACCAGAACGCGATCAGCAGGTAGGAGCAGAGTCCCACGCCCTCCCATCCGACGAACATCAGCAGCAGGTTGTCGGCCAGCACCAGGATCAGCATCGAGAGCGTGAACAGGTTCATGTAGGCGAAATAGCGCGCATAGTCCTCGTCCTCCGCCATGTAGCCGACCGAGTAGAGATGGATCAGCGCGCCGACGCCGCTGACGACCAGCGTCATCACCGCCGAGAGCGCGTCCATCCGCAGCGCGAAATCGACATGGAAGCTGCCGGCATCGATCCACGGCCACAGGGTGACGGCCAGCGCCGAGCCGGGCGGCATCTTAAGGAGCGTGGCAAAGGCCCAGCATCCGATTGCGAAGGCGCCGAAGATCGCCGCGGGACCGGCGAAATTCACCGCGGCGCGGCCGAAGCGGCGGCCGAGGAAAAGGTTGAACAGCACGCCGAGGGCGGGAATCAGCAGGATCAGGCCGAGGGCTGGAAATGAAGCGGTCATGATCACCAGCGCATCAGGTTCAGTTCGTCAGCGTTGAGGGTTTCGCGATTTCGGAAGGCCGCGATAATGATCGCCAGCCCGGTTGCGGCCTCGGCCGCTGCCACCGTTATCACGAACAGTACGATCACCTGCCCGTCGACCGAGCCCAGGGCCCGGCTGAGCGCGACGAACGTCAGATTGACCGCGTTGAGCATCAGCTCGATCGACATCAGCATCACGATCACGTTGCGGCGCAGCAGGACGCCCGCGACTCCGATCGCGAACAGTACGGCGCCCAGCGCCATGAACCAGGACGGCGGCACGATCATCGCTCACAGGCTCCCGATTTGCTTCTCCGGCATGGCCGCAGCGGACTCAGAACGCGCGGGCGCGGGGCGGCGGGCGAGCGCGATCGCCCCGATCACGGCGACCAGCAGCAGCAGCGAGGTCATCTCGAACGCGATCAGGTAGTCCGTGAACAGCGACTCGGCCAGGCTGCCGATCGATCCGAAGCCGGCCGGAAGACGGCTTAAGCCGGCGGTCGAAGGCGCCTTGACGACGAACGTGCAGAGTTCGGCGACCAGGGCCGCGGCGCCGATCGATCCGAAGAGCTTGAGCGCGAGGTGGGCGGGCGGGCGATCCTCGACCTGCAGGTTCAGGAGCCAGATCACGAACAGGAACAGGACCATGATCGCGCCGACATAGACGATCGCTTGCAGAAACCCTACGGTCACGGCGCCCAGCCCGATGAACATCACCGCGATATCGAGCAGGGTCAGCACCAGCGCCATCAGGCAGTGCACGGCATTGCGCTGCAGAATCACCCCTAGCGCCGAGAGCACGGCGAGCGCGGCGAGAAAGATGAACAGCCACAGCGGCATCTTCAGCTCCCCGCCATCACCACCACGATCGCGGTCGCCACCAGGTTCAGCAGTCCGAGCGGCACCAGCAGCTTCCATCCCAGGCGCATCAACTGGTCATAGCGGAAGCGCGGCATCGTCCATCGAATCAGGATCTGCAGGCAGCAGAAGAAGATCGTCTTGATCCAGAACGCGATCACGCCCAGCACCACGACCGCCCAATAGGGAATCGGCACCAAGGCGCCCCCTGGCAGATGGAAGCCGTCGCGATAGAGCCATGGCACCTGCCATCCGCCGAAGAAAAACGTCGTGATCAGCATCGCGACCAGCGTCACCTCGGCGAAGTCGGTGAGCATGAAGACCGCCTGCTTGCCGCCCGAATATTCGGTGTAGTAGCCGGCCACCAGCTCGGATTCGCTCTCGGGCAGGTCGAACGGCACGCGCTTGGACTCGGCCATCCCGGCGATCAGCAGCAGCAGAAACGCGATCGGCTGCAGCATCACGCCCCAGCGCGGGAGCCATCCGAACCACACCCCGCCCTGCTCGCGCACCATGGTCTGCAGGCTGAGCGTGCCGTAGGTCGCGACCACCGCGATAATCGCGAGGCCCATCGCGATTTCGTATGAGATCATCTGCGCGCTGGCGCGGATTCCGCCCAGCAGCGCCAAGCGATTGTTCGAGGCCCATCCGCCCAGCGCGATCCCGTACACGCCCACCCCGATTGAGGCCAGGACATAGAGCGCCGCATCGCTGAAATCGGCGGCCACCAGGTCGAAGCGATGGCCCGCGATCGTGACCGTATCGCCGATCGGCACGACCGCGAACGTCACCAGCACCGGGAACAGCGCCAGGAACGGCGCCAGGCCATGCAGTAAACGGTCGGCGCCGTCGGGAACGAAGTCCTCCTTGGTGAACATCTTGATCGGATCGGCGAGCAGCGTGTTGACGATTCCCAGGTTGGGCAGGCCCAGGCGCGCCCCTACCCCGAGCACGGACGCGCGGTTGGCCCCGATGCGGTCCTGGATAAGCGCGCTGCCCTTGCGTTCGAACCACAGCAGGATCGCTGACAGGTTCAACACCAGCAGCAGCATCACGATCGCCCTGATGGCGGCAATCACGAGGTCGGTTACCACGGCTGGTGTTTCGCCTCAGGACCTGGAGGGCGCAACCGGATGGCGCAAGTGGAGGGCCCGCCTCATAACAGGTTCTTCATCACCGGCTTTGGTAGGTTCACGGAGCTTATGAGTGGTAACGTAAAACCGGCGCGCGCGCCAGAGTCCGGCGCCGCCGCGGCGCAACTTGCGGCCCGATGTCAAGTGGGTTATGGTCGCCGGTCGCGAACGCCAGCACTGTTTCAGGCGGCTCCCGGTAATCATAGACTGTTGGCGGCACGCCGTTCCCGGAGCGGGTCTGGCGATCGGAAATCTTGACGATGCGTGTGATAGCCGGAGATGCGCGCGGGCGGCGGATGGTCGCGCCGCGCGGACTTGCAACGCGGCCCGCGACCGCACGGGTGCGCCAGTCGATCTTTTCGCGCCTGGCGGCCCGGATGTCGATCGACGGGGCGCGCGTGCTCGACCTCTACGCCGGTTCGGGCTCGCTCGGGATCGAGGCGCTGTCGCGCGGGGCCGCGGCGGCGATCTTCGTCGATTCAGCGCGCGGCGCGGCGGGCGCGATTGAACGCAACCTCGAGACGCTCGGCTTGCGGGCGCGCGGGGAGTTGATGGTCGCCGACGCCGGCCGCGCACTCGAAGCGCTCGCCGCACGCGGCGAGCGCTTCGACTTGGTATTCGTCGATGCGCCCTACGCCGCCGATCGGAGTGCCGAGAGGCTCGCCCGGATCGTCGATCTGGGTTTGCTCGCGGACGGCGGATGGGTGGTCGTCCGGCAATCGGGCCGCGCCTCTCAACCCGCAAGCGCTGGCCTCGAGCAGGTCACGACCTCAATCATGGGGGATCATCGGATCACCCTTTACCGGCGCGGCGTGGCGGCGGCGCGCTGACTCGCAAGCGGCTCCCGATGGCGACCCGAAGCAAGGCATTGCGTCCCTCGATCGCGGTCTATCCCGGCACCTTCGACCCGATTCATAACGGCCATATCGACATAATCCGGCGCAGCGCGGCGATTTTCGACCAGGTCGTGGTGGCGGTCGCGTTCAATCCGCACAAGGACTCGGCGCTGTTCACGCCCGATGAGCGGGTCGCGATGATCCGCGAGGTCATCAAAGGATTGGAGCCCAACGTCAAGGTCGACAAGTTCAGCGGACTTTCGGTCGACTATGCGCAACGCATCAAGGCCGGGATTATCATCCGCAGCCTGCGTGCCGTCACGGATTTCGATTACGAACTCCAGATGGCGCACATGAACAAGCAGATCGGACCCGACGTCGAGACCGTCTTCCTGTTCGCCAACCCCAAGCTCTTCTTCTCGGCCTCGCATCTAATCAAGGAGGTCGCCGCATACGGCAAGCAGCTGCCCGAACTGGTGCCGGAATCGGTGAACGCGCGCTTGCGCGCCAAGTTCAAACCGCATTGAGGCGCCGCCAGGCCGCGCGGCGCGCGCCCGGCGAATCGGATCGGCGGGCGGATAATTCAGCGGCCGGACCGCAATCGGTGATGATCAAACTAAATCGCAGAATCGCCGCTTTGAAACCTTCGGCCACCATGGCGGCCGAGGCGCGTGCTACCGAACTCAAGGCGGCCGGCATCGACGTGATTTCGCTCGCCGCCGGCGAGCCGGATTTCGACACCCCCGAGCGCATCAAGCAGGCCGCGCGCACCGCGATGGCCGAGGGGCTGACCAAGTACACGCCGGTCGGCGGCCTGATGAAACTCAAGCAGGCCATCGCCGCCAAGCTCAAGCGCGACAACGGGCTGGACTACGAGCCGGCCGAGATCATCGCCTCGGCGGGCGGCAAGCAGGCCTCCGCCAACCTCATCGCGTGCCTGTTCGACGAGGGCGACGAGGTGATCATTCCGACGCCCGCCTGGGTCAGTTTCGTCGCGATGGTCCAGTTGGCGGGCGCGACGCCCAGGCTCGTCCCCTGCGCCGAGGAGCACGGCTTCCTGCTGACGCCCGCGGACTTGCGCAAGGCGATCACTCCGCGCACCCGCGGCATCATTCTCAACTCACCGTCCAATCCGACCGGCGCGGTCTATGGCGCCGAGGAGCTGGCGGGTCTCGCCCGGGTGCTGCGCGACACCGATATATGGGTGATGTCCGACGACGTTTACGAGCACATCGTCTACGACGGACTCGCGCCGCATCTGTTCCGGATCGAACCCGAGCTCAAGAGCCACGGGATCGTTTTCAACTCGGTGTCGAAGACCTATGCGATGACCGGATGGCGGGTCGGTTTCGCGGCCGGACCGCGCGAGGCGATCGCGGCGGCCGTGCGCCTGCAGGGACAGAACAGCGGCAACGCCAGTTCGATAGGCCAGGCGGCCGCGATCGAGGCCTACCAAGGGCCGCAGGACGAGGTCCGGCTGATGGTCGCGGAGTTTCACGCCCGGCGCGAGCTGGTGGTCGAGCGGGTGCGCAAGCTGCCGGGCTTCAGGCTGCCCAACGTTCCGCGCGGCGCGTTCTACGCCTTCCCCAACGTCTCGGCGCTGCTCGATCGAAAATGGAAGGGGCGGCCGATCGCCGACGGCAACGGGCTCGCCGAGTTCATTTTGGAGGAGGCCCGGGTCTCGGTGGTGGGCGGCAATGATTTCGGCGCGTCTGAATACGTCCGGCTCTCGTACGCGACCTCGCGCAAGAATCTCAACCAGGCCTTCGATCGAATCGGCGCGGCGCTTAAGCAGCTCGAGTGAGCGGTGGCGCTACCTGCGCCACGGCGCGGGGAACTCGCCGTTTCGGATGAAGCGGACGTAGTCGGCGAGGATCTCCGCGTGATCGAAGGCGAGCGGCGCGGGTGGATCATCCGGCGAGAACAGGCCAATTCCCTTCGCGTCGTCGGCGGCCTGCGGTGTGCCGCGGCCGTGTCCCACATAGACCACCGTCACGGTCGCACCGCGCGGATCGCGGCCCGGACGCGAGTAGACGCCCAGCAGTGCGCGCAGCTCAACGCCGAGCGAGGTCTCCTCGCGCAGCTCGCGCACCGCAGCCGCCTCGACGCTCTCGCCGATCTCGACGAAGCCGCCCGGTATCGCCCATCCGGGCGGAAAATTTTTCCGCTCGATCAGAACTATCCGGTGGTCAATCTCGGCGATCACATCGGCGGCCAGCGGCGGGCATTTGAGCGCAGGCATGGGCGGAGCGTACCACGGCGCGGCTGAGGTCGCATGAGCCGGCCGCGGTTGACAAGCCTGCCTGCGCGCCACAAAGTTCCTTCAGACGCCTATGCAGGTCGCACGCCTCTACGATTTCCACGACATCCGCCTCGAACAGTCCGAGCGGCCGCAGCCGGGTCCCACCGAAATCCTGGTGCGCACGCGCGCCTGCGGCATCTGCTCGGGCGATATCATGCCGTGGTATCTCAAGCGCAAGGCGCCGCTGGTGCTTGGCCATGAGCCGGTCGGCGTGATCGAGGAGACCGGCAGCGCGGTGGTGAATTTCCGGCCCGGCGAGCGGGTCTTCGTGCATCATCACGCACCCTGCTTTAGCTGCCACGCCTGCCGGCGGGGAAATTACGTCCACTGCCCGACCTGGCGCGCGACCCGCATAACGCCCGGCGGGATGGCCGAATATTTCACCGCGAGCGCGGCGAATCAGCGTGATACGCTGCGCCTGCCAGCGGGGATCAGCGATGCGGACGGCGTGCTGATCGAGCCGGCGGCATGCGTGGTCAAGTCGCTGCGCCGTTCGGGGCTGCGGCCCGACGATTCAATTCTGATCATCGGGCTCGGAATCATGGGCATGCTGCACGTGCGGATCGCGCGGGCGATGGGCGCCGGACTGATAATCGGGGCCGACCTTATCGAGCAGCGCGCCAACCGTGCCCGGGAACTCGGCGCCGACGCCGGGCTGGTGGTCAATGGCGAGAGCCTGGCCGAGCAGGTGCGCGCGCTGACCAAGGGCGCGATGGCCGACGTCGTGATCGTCGGTCCGGGCACCCCGGCCGCGATCACCGCGGGCATCGCCGCCGCGGCCTCGGGCGGCACGGTGGTCGAGTTCACTTCGACCGCGCCCGACGCCGACCTCACGCTGCGCCCGTACGATCTCTACTTCCGCGAAGTCAACCTGGTGCCGAGTTATTCCTGCGGACCCGACGACACGCGCCACGCGCTGGCGCTGGTCGAACGCGGCGTGATTCGCGCCGCCGACCTGGTGACCCATCGCTTTCCGCTCGATCGCATCCACGAGGCGTTTGCGGCCGCGCAAAAGCCCGAGGCGCTCAAAGTCGTGGTGACCTTCGGGTCATGACCTCGAGGCCATTGGCAAAGCGGCGCCGCAACCCTATCGCTGGCGGCCGGCCGCGGCGCAAATCTGTGGCGCCGGCTTTCGAAGCCGCCGGCCCGCCAATCTTACGGCGCTTTCGGCGCAACTTTCGATGGGACTGCGTCGAGCTCGAGCCGTATAAGCTGCGCGCGCATCGCGGCGGTGAATTTGCGGGTGCCTCGCGCCAGGTGATCGCCGGGAAGCGCGGCGAGCCGCTCGCTTTCGAACTGCCATATTTCGAGCTGGAGCCCGGCTGATTCACCAGCCTCGAGCGTCACCGCCATTGTCATGTCGTAATCGGCGTGCGCGGACGCGGACGGGTACGGGTTGGCGCGGGGGATCATCGAATCGCGCCGTTCGACGCCGTCTATATCGGCCCGCATCAGCCTCATCGGCTGGCGGCGGAAGGCCGCGAGCCATTCGGCTTTTTCTGTATCGTGGATAAGCGGCGGGACAAACCCCGCCCGGCCGGAGATCGAAAGGCTACTCTCTCAGGCGACTAGCTTTCTTCGACCGGCTGACCCAGCCTGAATGAGAAGAACGGGGCGGCCACATCGGCGGCCGCCCCGTTGCTATTCCCGATCGTTCCAGCTTACGGACTCGCCGGCGCGGGCGCTGCCGGGGCCTCAGGCGCGGGTGCCGCCGGGGCCTCAGGTGCCGGCGCTGCCGGTGCAGCACCACCTGCCGCCGCTCCGCCTTCAGCCGGAGCCGGTGCCGCAGCCGCAGCCGCGGCCGCGTGATGCCGACGATGGCGCATCGCGTGGTGGCGACGTCCGCCGCGCATCGAAGTCTTGGCAGCTATCGCCTCGGCGCGGTCTGCCGCCGCCTTCGCATCGGCAGCCGCCTGCTCGACGCGGGTCGCAGCCGCCTGAGCCTGCTGAGCGGCCGCCTGCGCTTTCCCGGCCGAAGCCTCAGCCGCCGAAGCCGACTGTTGGGCCTGATTCGCGGCATTCATTGCCTGTTGAGCCGGATCCGGCGATTGCGAGCAGCCGGTCAGCATCGACAGGCCAAGAGCAATCCCGGCCAGCCCTATCAGCTTCGAAGTTTTACCCATAAACCCTTCCATCCCTTGTCCTCCTTGATGCGTTCGGCGATACGTTCGGCGAGGTTCGGAAAAAAACGCGAGCAAAGGTCTCCCCAATTGTGAGTTTGTGTCACAGAAAAGCCAGTGTGGAAGCTTATATAATCCCGACTCCTGTCGCAACGCACCGGCAAGTTAAGTCCGTGTGAACCAATTTCAATCTGCGCGCAAAGAACGAGCGCATTTCAGATTCTCGCGACGCCTAGAAATCATCGTCGCCCATGCCACCCATACCGCCCATGCCTCCCATGTCACCCATGCCGCCCATGCCGCCCATGCCGCCCATGCCGCCCATCCCGTGGCCATGGCCGTGCGGCATGACGGGCGGTGCCTTGGGCTTGGGCTTTTCAACTATCGCCGCCTCGGTGGTGATCAACAGGGCCGCCACACTCGCCGCATTTTCGAGCGCTGTGCGCACGACCTTGACCGGATCGATAACGCCCGCCTTGACCAGGTCCTCGTACTCCTCGCTGCGGGCATTGAAACCGAAGTCGCCTTTGCCTTCGGCGACGCGGTTGTGAACGATCGAGGGTTCGAAGCCGGCGTTGACGGCGATCTGCCTGAGCGGCTCGCTCATCGCGCGCTTCACGATATCAGCGCCGGCCTTGCGTTCAGCCGGCAGCTTGAGCTCTTCGACCGCCTTCGAGGCGCGTATCAGCGCGACTCCGCCGCCTGCGACGATTCCTTCCTGGACCGCGGCGCGCAGCGCATGGACCGCGTCGTCCACGCGCGCCTTCTTTTCCTTGAGCTCGACCTCGGTGGCCGCGCGGACCTTGATGACGGCGACGCCGCCGACCAGCTTGGCCAGACGCTCTTCGAGCTTTTCGCGATCGTAATCGGAAGTGGTCTCGCGGATCTGGGCGCGGAGCTGTTCGACGCGGGCCTTGATTTCGGATTTCTTGCCGGCGCCGTCGACGATGGTGGTGTTGTCCTTGTCGATGATCACGCGGCGGCATTTGCCAAGCTGCTCGAGTTTGACGTTCTCAAGCTTGAGCCCGAGCTCCTCGGCCACTACGCTGCCGCCGGTCAGGATCGCTATGTCGGTCAGCATTTCCTTGCGCCGGTCGCCAAATCCCGGCGCCTTGACGGCCGCGATTTTGAGCGTGCCGCGCAGCTTGTTGACGACCAGCGTCGCGAGCGCCTCGCCCTCGATATCCTCGGCGACGATCAGCACCGGCCGGCCGGTCTGCAGCGCGCGCTCGAGCAACGGTACCAGCTCGCGCAGGTTCGCGATTTTCTTCTCATGGAAGAGGATCAGGGGTTCTTCGAGCTCGACCGTCATGCGGTCGGGATTGGTGATGAAATAGGGGGACAGGTAGCCGCGATCGAAGCGCATGCCTTCGGTCAGTTCGAGCACGGTATCCATTCCCCGCGCCTCTTCGACCGTGATCACGCCCTCCTTGCCGACCTTGTCCATCGCATCGGCGACGATCTTCCCGATCTCCTCTTCGCCGTTGGCGGCCACGGTCGCCACCTGCACCATCCGCGCGTGCTCGCGCACCGGCTTGGCCGCATCCTTGAGCGCGGCGACCGCCGCGCCGACCGCGGCCTCGATGCCGCGGCGCAACTCGATGGGGGCCATGCCGGCCGCCACCAGCCGCATCCCCTCGCGCACGATCGCCCGGGCCAGCACGGTCGCGGTCGTGGTACCGTCGCCGGCGACGTCGGAGGTCTTCTGGGCGACCTCGCGGATCAGCCTGGCGCCGAGATTTTCGAAGCGATTCTCGAGCTCGATCTCCTTGACGACGGTCACCCCGTCCTTGGTGATGAGCGGCGCGCCGAAGCTCCGCTGGATGAGAACGTTGCGCCCCTTGGGACCAAGCGTCACCCGCGCCGCCTCGGCCACCAAGGTGGCGCCGGCGACGATTCCGATACGGGCGTGCTCATGAAGCTCAACCTGTTTGGCTGGCATGGATTTCCTCTCGCTTGAGTATCTGTTCTGGACCTGCGGCTACCCTAGCACGATTACCGCGAAGCCGGTTCAAAGTTAAGCAGCGTGCGGCGGTTTGCAAGACCGGCGCACTTTCGGAACGCAGGACGGCATGCAAGGATTAAGCGAGGCCGAGGGACAGAGGTGCGGTGAAGATGGAACCATCGAAAGCTGCCCGGATTCGCGACTTCGCGCTGGCGGCGACCATCCTGATGGCGGTCGGCCTGTTCTTCGTCATGGCGGCGATCAAAGTCGGAGTAATTGGCCACTACTCATCATCCTTCACTCAGGAGGCGCAGGAGGAGGCCGGCAATAATGATGACAGCGTCCCGCCCAAACAGATCCGCCAGTACGTCGCCGTGTACCGGGCGATGCAGCGCGACCATAGCCTCACGATCGAGCGAGCGTGCACACAGCAGGGATTGACGGTTTTAGCCTTTCGCGACATCGAGCGGAAGATAGAGCGCAACGACCAGGTTCGCACCCGGGTACGCGAGCAGCTTCAATCGAAAAACAATCCTCCCGCCGGCGCCAAGGGCACCTCACCCTGAGCCCGGCTCACAGCGGCTGAATCCGACCCTGAACTCTTGTGGACTTGAAGCACGGGATGAGGGGTAGGCCTCGTCCCTCATCCCGCGTGCGTACCGGCCGTAGTCCGATTACTTCGTTACCGAGCTCGAGAACTCCGCTTCGAGGCGCGCCACCGCGTCGTTGGCCCGGGCCACTGCAGCCTGAGCGGCATTAGCTTCATCTTCGGCCTGCTTGGCGGCCGCGGCGGCTTGGTTCGCGGCATTATCAGCGTTCTGTGCGGCAGCCTGGGCTCGGGTCGCCGATGACTGCGCCGTTTGGGTCGACTGGTTGATAGCGTTCATATCCGGCCCGCAGGCAGTCATCACAGCCGCTGCTGCGAGAACTCCGAATACTGTCACCAACTTCTTCATCCGAGCTTCCTCCCGCTGAGTTTCGGAAATTTTCGGTTTGCGCGTTCGTTAGTCAGATGGCCGTCGCGACAGGATCTTTGGCCAGCAAGACGCGAATATACTGACAAATCGGTTTCTGCAAGGCAAGCTGACTTCCATCGTGATGCGAATCGGAGTCACGATGACCGGTGAATCATGATCGCCAGCCGGACGGCCCGTGATATATTTTTCTCCATCGTCGAGGGCCGTCGATTTTCAGGGGCTGTGGCGTGGCGCGAGTGAAGGTCAGGATACGGAACGCCAACAGCCGTGATCTGCCGCGGATCTTCGAGGTCGAGCGGCTCGCTTTCCCTCATCCCTGGAGCCTCGACTCATTCCGGCGCGAACTCGCGCTGCCATTTTCCCGGCTGATGGTCGCCGATGCCGGCGGTGACGACGGAAAGGACGGCCTCCCGCTGGCCGGATTCCTGTGCCGATGGCTGGTTGCGGAAGAATGCCACATCCTCAACGTCGCCGTGCATCCTGCGATGCGACGGATGGGTATCGCGGGTGAATTAATGACCGAGGCGATAGCCGAATCAAAAGCGAAAAATATCCATCTCATCACGCTCGAAGTTAGACGCTCGAACCTCGCGGCCCGCACCCTTTATCGTAAGCTCGGCTTCGAGGAACGCCGTTTGAGACGCAACTATTACGGGCTTGGAGAGGATGCGATTGTGATGGAACTGACGCTTAAAAGCGCCAGCAGTAATCGAAAATGAACGACGTTCTAGAATTTTGCGAGACGCCTGCGCTTTGGGCAGCCCGGAGGCTTACAATTTGCTTATAGTTGTGCGATAATCTCTCCATGGCTCAGGCTCGCAGAACCGCAGTAATGCATAGGCCTTCGTCCGGTGCTAAGTCGTCACTCCAGCCGCCCTCACACCTAAAGCCGACTACGCTGCCGATAAAGCCGACTCCGCTGCCGACAGGCCCAAAAACGGAAGTTAGCGTCACTTCCTTTAAGAAAGGTGAGAAAGTCGTCTATCCTGCTCATGGCGTGGCGGTCATTGACGATATCCAGGTACGCGTAATCTCGGGAACCGAGCGACGCTTCTACATGCTCAAGGTTCTCGGTGCGGACAAAACGACCATCATGATTCCGATCGAGAACGTTGACGCAGTTGGTCTGCGACGAGTGATCGGCAAGGATATGGTCGACAAGATCTACCGTATCTTGAGGCAGCGCAAAGTCGAGGCTGATACGCAGACCTGGAATCGCCGCTATCGCGAGTACACCGAGAAGATCAAGACCGGTTCCCCGTTGGAAATCGCCAAGGTCCTGCGCGACCTGCTGGTGCTGAAGGGCGACAAGGAACTCTCTTTCGGAGAGCGCAAGATGCTCGATACGGCACGCAGCTTGCTGGTGAAGGAGCTCTCGATCGCCAAGGCGCATTCGGAAGAGAAGATCATGGAAGAGCTCAAGGCCATCTTCGCCAACTGACGGCTGGGCTCACCGACGGGTGCTCAAAAAGGGACCGGATGATGCTCCGGCCCCTTTTTTTACGAGGCGATGCCGGGAACCGATGAGAGCGTCGGCGATTATCGTGGCGGCCGGTAGCGGTTCACGCCTGGGAAGCGCGACTCCCAAGGCCTTCATCCAACTCGGGTCGCGGAGCCTGCTTTACTACTCGCTGCGGACGATCGCCCAGATCCCCGCCCTCTTCGAGGCGGTCGTCACCGTGCCGCCTGGGATGGAATCGGCGGCGCGGGCCGAAGCCGCGCGCGCCGGACTTAAGATTCCCGTCAAGATCACGCCCGGCGGCGTCGAGCGTCAGGATTCGGTCAGAATCGCGCTGGCGCTCACCAGCGCGGAAAGTGAATGGGTGGTAATTCATGACGCCGCGCGGCCCTTTGCGACGCCCGCGATGTTCGACCATGCGCTCCGGGCGGCAGCGGAGCACGGCGCTGCGATCACGGCGATTGCGATGGCCGATACGCTCAAGCGCGTGGAGTCCGGAGCGATCGTGGCGACCATCCCGCGCGCAGCGCTCTATCAGGCGCAGACGCCGCAGGCCTTTCGACGCGATTTACTGAAGCAAGCGCATCGCAACGCGCTCGAAAATAAAATTGCGGCGACCGACGATGCGGACCTGGTCGAACGAACCGGCGCGAGCGTGCGAATCGTCGAGGGCTCGCCGCTTAACCTGAAGATCACGACCCCCGCCGATCTCGAAATCGCACAGGCCCTGGCGCGCAGCCGCTCCGCGAGCTGAGGATCGTCTTTGCGTAACCGGGCTCCCACCAGCTAGGGTGCTATTGCAATAATTTCCGGGCAAGTTCGCGTTCGGGCCGGGATTCGTGCATATCGGGCAGCTCTTCGTACTGACCGAAGACCATCATTGCGGCTAGAATGGCGCGCAGACCCTGAAAGGCAAAATCATCCATTTGTTTTAAGCTTCGGAGGGATTCGACATGGAAGCTGCCCAAAAAGAGAAACTCGGTGCGCTGCTCACCCAGGAACAGACGGCGGTACTCGTTACGCAGGGCGAAAAGTGGCCGACCGCAAACCTGCAGGCCTTTGCGGCGACGCCGGACCTGGAAATCCTGTTCATAATGAATCAGGCAACCGAGAAATTTCAGAACCTTCTCAAGCGACCCGAGGTAACCGTGCTGGTGGATACGCGCGATACCGGCAAGGTCGCGACTTTCGAGATCGCCCGGGCATGGATGCAGGGTGTGGCCGCCGAGATTCCGCGCGGCGCGGAATTCGATTCGCTCAAGGCGTTCTTCCTCAAGAAGAACCCCTTCGAGCAACCGTTCTTCGAGCACGACACGCTGCGCATGATTCGCATCAGACCGATGCGGGTCTCCTATGCCTACGGTCTGCGGGAATCGTTCAAGGTGGACTTTTAGCCGCAGCCTGAGCTACCGGTCGCGCGCGAAAAAGCGGGTGAGCTCACCAATCCGGTGCGGTCGGCGCCGCCGCCGGGTGATTACTCATCCTCGTACAAGAGCAACGCGCGGAGCGCCATCCGTAAGTTTGTTTCTCGCTGCTCCCGCGCCTGGCTCTCGGGTAGCGACTTAAGCAGGTCGAGCGCTGCCGTGAGATGGGCGATTGCTTCGGCGGTGTTGGCCGAGCGCTTCATCGCCAGTTCGCCCGCGCGTTGCAGGTATTCAACCGCCTTGGGAACATTGCCGCTGCGACTATAATGGTGCGCCAGCTCATTCAGGTAGTTATCCAACTGGCCGCCGAAGATCGCCTCAATTGCCTGTGCGGTACGTTCGTGCAATAGCTTGCGGCGCACGATAAGCATCGAGTTGTAAGCCACTTCCTGCGTCAATGCGTGCTTGAAGGTGTATTCGACGTCGGGGAAGGCCGGTTGTTCGTAGATGAACTCGCCGAGCTGAAGGTCCGACAGCATCCGCTCCAGATCATCGTCCGGTTTGGCAACCACCTGCTTTACCAGACCGAGCCCGAACTCCTTGCCCATCACTGCCAAGGCTTGCAGCAGGTCTTTCTCATCCGCCGGCAGACGGTCGATGCGCGCGCCCAGGATCGCCTGCACGGTGGGCGGAATTTTCAGCTCGCCCAGAGCCTTGGTGAGTTTGAGCGTTCCGTTGCGGATCAGCGCGCCCTCGTCGAGCAGCACCTGCACCGTCTCCTCCATGAAGAACGGATTGCCCCCGGTCTTTTCGATGATCACCCGCTTTAGCGGAAGCAGATCCGTGCCGTCGCCCAACAGTGCCGTCAGCATCTCCTCGGCGCTCTCCTTGCCGAGCGGGTCGAGACGAAGCTGCGTGTAATAGGTCTTATGGCCCCACTCATGGCGGTACTCGGGGCGGTAGTTCCCCAACAGCAGGATCTTGGCCGTGCCGATCGAGTCGGCCAACAGGTTCAGCAGCTCCTGGGTCTCGCCGTCGATCCAGTGCAGGTCTTCAAAGATCACCATCAGCGGCTGATTGAGGCTCTCGCGCAGGGCGATGCGTTTGATCGCCTCGAGCGTGCGCCGCTTCTTGATCTGCCCGTCCATCTGCGCCAGCGGATCCTCGCCCTCGACGATGCCGAGCAGGCTGAACAGGTAGGGTAATGTCTCTTCCAGACTTCGATCGAGCGCGAGCCCGCGTCCCGTGACCTTCTCGCGGCGCTTGCGTTCATCGTCCGCCGCCGTGATGTCGAAATAATTGCGCAGCAGATCGATGAGCGGCAGATATGCGCTCGCCTTG